>NZ_JBHVWC010000041.1:0-95833 GCF_042882445.1 Kitasatospora sp. NPDC058218
GGCGCGGCCGGGTGGGCCCGGCCGGGCGGCCCCCGCCCGGGCCCCCCCCCCCCGGGCGCGCCGGCGGGCGCCGTGGCCCCCGGGTGGGGCCCCCCACGGCGCCCTTTTTGTCGCCCGCTCGCGGAGTTCGTCGGCTCGCCTGGGGCCCGGCGTCACCGCGCTGAGCAGGGCCGAAGGGTCGGGACGGGCCCCACGCGATAGCCTGGTCGACGATTGAGCGGGGCCGGGCCCACTGGGTGCGGCGCCCAGCAGCGCCCGGGGGCGCCCCGGGCGGCCGACGAAGCGAGGGGTAGCCCAGCCGTGCGCATTGCCAGGTTTTCCGTCCGAGAGGGGAGCCCTGCCGCCGGCAGCGTCTCCTTCGGTGTGGTCGAGGGCGACCCGGCCCAGCCCGAGTCCCTGGTCGTCCACGCCCTGGCCGGTCACCCGTTCGGGCAGCCCCAACCCACCGGCGAGAGCTACCGCTTCCAGGACGTGCGGCTGCTCAGCCCGATGCTGCCGAACAAGATCGTCGCGGTCGGCCGCAACTACGCCGCCCACGCGGCCGAGCTCGGCAACGACGTCCCGGACGTCCCGCTGACCTTCTTCAAGCCGTCGACCTCGGTGATCGGCCCGACCGAGTCCATCGCGTACCCGCCGTTCTCCTCCGACGTCCACCACGAGGCCGAGCTGGCCGTGGTCATCGGCAGGATGTGCCGCGAGGTCCCGCTGGACCGGGTGCCCGAGGTCGTCCTCGGCTACACCTGCGCCAACGACCTCACGGCGCGCGACGTCCAGCAGCGCGAGGGCCAGTGGGCCCGCGCCAAGGGCTTCGACACCGCCTGCCCGCTGGGTCCGTGGATCGAGACCGATCTCGACCCGAGCGACCTCGCCATCACCTGCACGGTCAACGGCGAGCTGCGGCAGACCGGGCGCACCTCCCTGATGATCCGCTCGGTCGCCGAGCTGATCGTCCACATCTCCGAGGCCATGACGCTGCTGCCCGGCGACGTCATCCTCACCGGCACACCCGCTGGGGTGGGCCCGCTCAACGTCGGCGACGAGGTCGCCGTCTCCATCGAAGGCATCGGCACTCTCGCCAACAAGGTGATCAAGCGTGGCTAACACTGACCCGAGCGTTCGGGTTCGCTTCTGTCCGTCCCCGACCGGCAACCCGCACGTGGGTCTGGTCCGTACGGCCCTCTTCAACTGGGCCTTCGCCCGCCACAACGGCGGCACGATGGTCTTCCGGATCGAGGACACCGACTCCGCCCGCGACTCCGAGGAGTCGTACCGGCAGCTGCTCGACGCCATGCGCTGGCTCGGCTTCGACTGGGACGAGGGCCCGGAGATCGGCGGCCCGCACGAGCCGTACCGCCAGTCGCAGCGGATGGAGATCTACGCCGACGTCGCGCGCCGGCTCCACGAGGCCGGCCACGCCTACCACTGCTACTGCTCCACCGAGGAGCTCGACGCCCGCCGCGAGGCCGCCCGCGCGGCCGGCCGGCCCTCCGGCTACGACGGCCACTGCCGGGAGCTGACGGACGACCAGGTCGCCGTCTACAAGTTGGAGAAGCGCGAGCCGATCCTGCGGTTCCGGATGCCCGACCGCACCATCTCCTTCGACGACCTGGTGCGCGGCACGCTCACCTTCGAGCCGGAGAACGTGCCCGACTACGGCATCGTCCGGGCCAACGGCGCGCCGCTCTACACCCTGGTCAACCCGGTGGACGACGCCCTCATGGGCATCACCCACGTGCTGCGCGGCGAGGACCTGCTCTCCTCGACCCCGCGCCAGGTCGCGCTGTACGCCGCGCTCGCCGAGATCGGCGTCGGCGACGGCAGCACCCCGCGCTTCGGCCACCTGCCGTACGTGATGGGCGAGGGCAACAAGAAGCTCTCGAAGCGCGACCCGCAGGCCTCGCTCAACCTGTACCGCGAGCGCGGCTTCATCCCCGAGGGCCTGCTCAACTACCTGTCGCTGCTGGGCTGGTCGCTCTCCGCGGACGACGACATCTTCTCCGTGGAGCAGTTGGTCGCGGCCTTCGACATCGCGGACGTCAACGCCAACCCGGCCCGCTTCGACCTCAAGAAGTGCGAGCACATCAACGCCGAGCACCTGCGCCGGTTGGCCCCGGAGGACTTCGTCCGCCGGCTGGTGCCGTACCTGCAGGCGCCCGGTCTGCTGCCGGCCGAGCCGACCGCCGAGCAGCTGGAGCTGCTGGCCAAGGTGGCACCGCTCACCCAGGAGCGGATGGTCGTGCTGAGCGAGATCGTCACCATGGCGGGCTTCCTCTTCGTCGACCCGGCGGACTTCGCGCTGGACGCGGACGACGCCGCCAAGGTGCTGACCGCGGACGCCCGTCCGGTGCTGGAGGCCAGCATCAAGGCGCTGGAGGAGCTGGCGGACTTCTCGCCCGAGCCGATCCAGGCCGCACTGCGCGCGGCGCTGGTGGAGGGGCTGGGCATCAAGCCCAAGTTCGCCTTCACGCCGCTGCGGGTGGCCGTCACCGGCCGTCGGGTCTCCCCGCCGCTCTTCGAGTCGATGGAGCTGCTCGGGCGCCCCGAGACGCTGCGCCGGCTGAACGCCGCGCTGGCCGCCGTCCCGGCTGCCTGAGGCCGTCGCGGGCGGCTGCGGGCCAGGTTCTGACCTGGTCCGCAGCCGCCCCGGCCGCTGCCTGGGGTTATCGATTTTGGACCGGGGCCGGACGTCGGGTAATGTTCTTTCTGCGCCGCCCGGGAGGGAACGGACGAGGGAGTGAAACCCCGTCGGGACCGAGCGAGGGGCGCAACGCCTGAGAAGGGCCCGCAGGGGTTCAACTCTGGTGGGGTATGGTGTAATTGGCAGCACGAGTGATTCTGGTTCATTTAGTCTAGGTTCGAGTCCTGGTACCCCAGCGCAGTACGAGCAGTACCGCAGTACAAACAAAGATCAAGCCCCCGTTGTGTAGCGGCCTAGCACGCTGCCCTCTCACGGCAGTAGCGCCGGTTCGAATCCGGTCGGGGGTACTGATCCCGCAAGGGATCACCTGGAAAGCCCCCGTTGTGTAGCGGCCTAGCACGCTGCCCTCTCACGGCAGTAGCGCCGGTTCGAATCCGGTCGGGGGTACTGATCTCGCAAGAGGTCGTTAGGAAGCCCCCGTTGTGTAGCGGCCTAGCACGCTGCCCTCTCACGGCAGTAGCGCCGGTTCGAATCCGGTCGGGGGTACCAGAGCATTAAGCCGGTGGGCTTGACCCATCGGCTGATTGCTTTGTTGGGGTATGGTGTAATTGGCAGCACGAGTGATTCTGGTTCATTTAGTCTAGGTTCGAGTCCTGGTACCCCAGCCAGTAGTGAAGCAAGGCCCTGGTCCGCCAGGGCCTTTTGTGTTTTCCGGTCGCATTTCCGGGTGATTCCTCGGAAAGGGCCCGCGCACCTCGGTGCGCGGGCCCTTTCGGTGTTGTGGGGGTGGTCAGCCGCGGCGCAGGGCCTCGGTGAGCCGGTTGGCGGCCTCGATGATGGCCTGGGCGTGCAGCCGGCCCGGGTGGCGGGTCAGGCGCTCGATCGGGCCGGAGACGGAGACGGCGGCCACGACCCGGTTGGAGGGGCCGCGGACGGGCGCGGAGACGGACGCCACGCCCGGCTCCCGCTCCCCGATCGACTGGGCCCAGCCGCGGCGTCGGACGCCGCTCAGCGCGGTCGCGGTGAAGCGGGCGCCCTGGAGGCCGCGGTGGAGCCGCTCGGGCTCCTCCCAGGCCAGCAGGACCTGGGCGGCGGAGCCGGCCTTCATCGGCAGGGTGCTGCCGACCGGGACGGTGTCCCGCAGACCGGAGAGCCGCTCGGCGGCGGCGACGCAGATCCGCATCTCGCCCTGCCGGCGGTAGAGCTGTGCGCTCTCGCCGGTGACGTCGCGCAGGTGGGTCAGGACCGGGCCCGCGGTGGCGAGCAGCCGGTCCTCGCCCGCCGCGGCGGAGAGTTCGGAGAGACGGGGGCCGAGGATGAACCGGCCCTGCATGTCCCTGGTGACCAGTCGGTGATGTTCGAGTGCGACGGCGAGCCGGTGGGCCGTGGGCCGCGCCAGACCGGTGGCGGCGACCAGCCCCGCCAACGTGGCGGGGCCCGACTCCAGTGCGCTCAGCACCAGAGCGGCCTTGTCGAGAACGCCGACGCCGCTAGAGTTGTCCATGCCCTAAGACTGCAGTCTCATTCCGCGAGACGCAAGTTCAATCTTCCGAGAAAAGCGCCACTCTGGATGCAGCAGCCCGGGAGACATCCAGGATGCGGCCTCAACAGAGTGTCCGCATGGTGGACACCGATCCGGCGTGCAGGTCACGCGGCGCGCCTCACAGGGCGGCGGAAGCAGTGACCCCGATGACACGAGAAGGCCGGCAACGCGGCCGGCTGGAGGGAATCCGATGGGACGGACACTCGCAGAGAAGGTCTGGGACGACCACGTCGTGCGGCGCGCGGAGGGCGAGCCCGACCTGCTCTTCATCGACCTGCACCTGCTCCACGAGGTGACCAGCCCGCAGGCCTTCGACGGCCTCCGGCTGGCCGGACGCACGGTCCGCCGGACCGATCTCACGATCGCCACCGAGGACCACAACACCCCGACCCTGGACATCGACAAGCCGATCGCCGACCCGGTCTCCCGGGTCCAGCTGGAGACGCTGCGCCGCAACGCCGCCGAGTTCGGTGTCCGGATCCACTCCCTGGGCGACGTCGAGCAGGGCGTCGTGCACGTCGTCGGCCCGCAGCTCGGTCTGACCCAGCCGGGCACCACCGTGGTCTGCGGCGACTCCCACACCTCCACCCACGGCGCGTTCGGCGCGCTCGCGTTCGGCATCGGCACCAGCCAGGTCGAGCACGTCCTGGCCACCCAGACCCTGCCGCTGGCGCCGTTCCGGACGATGGCGATCACCGTCGAGGGCGAGCTGCCCGAGGGCGTCACGGCCAAGGACCTGATCCTGGCGATCATCACCAAGATCGGCACCGGCGGCGGCCAGGGCTACGTCCTGGAGTACCGCGGCTCGGCCATCCGCAGCCTCTCCATGGAGGCCCGGATGACCATCTGCAACATGTCCATCGAGGCGGGCGCCCGGGCCGGCATGATCGCCCCCGACCAGACCACCTTCGACTACCTGCAGGGCCGCCCGCACGCACCCCAGGGCGAGGACTGGGACGCCGCGGTCGAGTACTGGAAGACCCTGGGCACCGACGAGGACGCGGTCTTCGACCACGAGATCTTCATCGACGCCACCCAGCTGACCCCGTTCGTCACCTGGGGCACCAACCCGGGTCAGGGCGCGCCGCTCGGCGCCAACGTCCCGGACCCGGCCTCCTTCGCCGACCCGCAGGAGCGGACCGCCGCCGAGAACGCCCTGAAGTACATGGGCCTGGAGGCCGGCACCCCGCTGCGCGAGGTCAAGGTGGACGCCGTCTTCGTCGGCTCCTGCACCAACGGCCGGATCGAGGACCTGCGGGCCGCCGCGGCCGTCCTGGACGGCCGGAAGATCGCCGACGGCGTGCGGATGCTGGTCGTCCCCGGCTCGGTGCGGGTCGCCCTGCAGGCCGTCGAGGAGGGCCTGGACAAGGTGTTCACCGCCGCCGGTGCCGAATGGCGCCACGCGGGCTGCTCGATGTGCCTGGGCATGAACCCCGACCAGCTGGCCCCCGGCGAGCGCTGCGCCTCCACCTCGAACCGCAACTTCGAGGGTCGCCAGGGGAAGGGCGGCCGCACCCACCTGGTGTCGCCGCAGGTCGCCGCCGCGACCGCGCTGCTCGGCCGACTGGCCGCACCCGCCGATCTCTCGTCCAACGTCGCTGTGGAGGCCTGAGCAGCATGGAGAAGTTCACCACCCACACCGGCCGGGCCGTTCCGCTGCGCCGCAGCAACGTCGACACCGATCAGATCATTCCGGCCCATTGGCTCAAGAAGGTCACTCGTTCCGGTTTCGAGGACGGACTGTTCGAGGCCTGGCGCAAGGACGAGTCGTTCATCCTGAACCGGCCCGAGCGGCAGGGCGCGACCGTCCTGCTGGCCGGCCCCGAATTCGGTACCGGCTCCTCCCGCGAGCACGCCGTCTGGGCCCTGCAGAACTACGGATTCCACGCGGTCGTCTCGTCCCGCTTCGCCGACATCTTCCGCGGCAACTCGCTGAAGAACGGCCTGCTCACGGTCGTGCTGCCGCAGGAGACCGTGGAGCGGCTCCAGGAGCTCGTGGAGGCCGATCCGACGGCCGAGATCACCGTCGACCTGGAGGCCCGCGAGGTGCGCGCCGAGGGCATCACGGCCCCGTTCGAGCTGGACGACAACGTTCGTTGGCGGTTGCTGAACGGCCTGGACGACATCAGCATCACCCTGCAGAACGAGGCCGACATCGCGACCTTCGAACAGACCCGGCCCGCCTTCAAGCCGCGTACTCTGCCGGTCGCCTGAGCCCCGTGAGAGAACAAGCATTCTGACGTTCCACCGGATGGTCCGCCTCCCCTCGGGGGGGCGGACCATCCGCCGTTCCGGGCCCGGAGTTACCGTCCGGAGCCGGCCCCCGATTGCCGATTTGGCATTGCCGCAGAGGCCCCGCGCAAGCACAACTGCGGGTAGATGGCACAATCAGTACATGCACCGGCACCATGAACCTCCGTACGCGGGCGGCGAACCCGCGTCACCGGAGTCCACGGGCCGGGGATCCGAACGCCGAATTGACGATCGGCCGGACGCCGCCACCTCACCTGCTGAGGGGCCGGACGACCCGGAAGTCGCAGCGCTCTACGCGCTTGTGGCCGAGCGGTTGAAGCAAGCTCACGCCCGCGTGCATGCGCTGAACGTGTCTGCCGATGCAAAGACCGCTCTCACCCGTCAACTCCTCATCGTCACCGAGGCCGCCAAGCGCGATCTTCCGGAGGCGGCAAGGCGGTTGAGTCGCTTTGTGCATGACCTCGACGAGGGGCGCCCGCCCGTCGCCTGAGGTCGCCGACGCGCAAATCCATTGCGACACTAGGGTGATTCGCGCGTTTGGTAATTGAAAGTCCGCAGATACATACCTAACGTGCGAAATGAACGGATGGAATCATCCGGCGCCCGTTTCCGAAGGGGAAGACGTGAACAAGGCTCAGCTTGTCGAAGCGGTGGCCGAGCAGCTGGGCGGTCGCAAGGCTGCCGCAGAGGCCGTCGACGCAGTGCTCGACACCATGGTCCGTGCCGTTGTGGCCGGTGACCGGGTGTCGGTCACCGGTTTTGGCACCTTTGAGAAGGTGGAGCGCTCCGCGCGCTTCGCCCGCAACCCGCAGACCGGCGAGAAGGTCAAGGTCAAGAAGACCTCGGTGCCCCGCTTCCGTCCCGGCCAGGGCTTCAAGGACCTGGTCAGCGGCAGCAAGAAGCTGCCGAAGGAAGGCCCCTCGGTGAAGAAGGCCCCCAAGGGCTCCCTCACCCCGGGCAAGAGCGGTGTCGCCGCGACCCCGGCCGCCAAGCGCGCCGCCACCAAGCGTGCCGCCGCGGCCGCCGCGACCCCGGCCGCCGCGACCAAGAAGGCCGCTGCCAAGAAGACGGCGACCACGGCCGCCGCCAAGAAGACCACGGCCACCGCCGCCAAGAAGGCGACCGCCACCAAGAAGACCACGGCCGCCGCCGCCAAGAAGACCACGGCCGCCGCGACGAAGAAGACGGCCGCCGCCGCCAAGAAGACGGCGACCACCGCCGCCGCCAAGAAGACCACGGCCACCGCCAAGAAGGCGACCGCCACGGCCAAGAAGACGGCTCCCGCGAAGAAGACCGCCACCCGCAAGACCACCGCGCGCAAGACCAGCGCGAAGTAGTCGTCGGACGGCTTTCCAGGGCCGTGGCGCACCCCCACCCGGAATTCCGGGTGGTCGGGCCGCCACGGCTCTTCCGTTTTCCGGGCCCGGTGGTCCGCTCGGCAGGTCTCCCGCACCGGCCGGCGGGGAGAACGGGGAGGGAAACCGCCGGGGCGCCCGTGCGGGGCCGGTCAGGCCTCGGCCGGGTCCGGGAAGGTCTGCAGCGTCAGGAAGACCACCCGGCGGGCATCGCCCGCGCCCTCGGTGCGGATCCGCACCCGCTGGCCGGGGCGCAGCAGCCGCAGGCCGCCGGCGTCGAAGGCGGCCGCGTCGAACGGCACCGGGGTCCCGTCGTCGAGCAGCACGGAGCCGGCCCGGGTGGCGGGGTCGAAGGTGAACGCGGTGGCCTGCATGGAAGCAGCATAGCGAGCACCACCGACAGGCCCGGGAGGCAGTTCAGCGCCGGCCGCGGGGGCTCCCGGAGCGCTTCGGCGCGGGGAGCCCGAGCGCGTCCGCGAGCCGGGCCGACAGGGCGCCGGTGTGCGGGCCGACGCCGAGCGCGAGGGCCTCGCCGAGGTCGGCGCCGGTGTCCACGTCCCGGCGCACCGACTCCACGCCGTCCAGGCGCAGTTCGCGGGCGCCGCCGGCCGCGTGCCGGGCCCGGGAGCCGTCGCCGAAGGCGGGGGCGAGCGGACGGCCGGGGGCGCAGGCGAGCAGGGTGGTGCCCAACCCGGGGGTGTCGGCCAGGAACGCCCGCCCGGCGGGTCCGGCCGCGGCCAGCACCCGGGCCAGTTCGGCCGGGCGCAGGGCCGGCAGGTCGGCGGAGAGCGCGGCCAGCGGGGCGCGCGGGGCGAGGGCCAGCGCGGCCGCCGCGCCGTGCGCCAGTGCGTCGTTGAGGCCGCCGCCCGGTTCGTCGCCGACGACGACCGCGCCGAGCGCGGCCAGGCGCTCGCCCGCCGCCGCGTCGCGGGTGACCACCAGGACCCGGGACACGCCCGGGGTGGCCAGCGCGGCGGTCACGGTGTCCAGCGCGAAGGAGAGCGCCAGGTCCGCGCGGTGCGGTCCGGCGAAGGGCGCCAGGCGGGTCTTCGCCAGGGCGAGCCGCTTGAGCGGCAGCACCAGCGACCAGCCGGCGGTGGGTGCGGGGGGCGCGACGGGCCCGCTGGGGCGTACGGTGTCCTGGGTCATCGGCGTCATTGTGACGCCGGTCCCGGAACCCTCGCCAGGCCGTCCGAACTGTGCGGACGTGCGTTTGGTCACGCCCGCCCGACGTGCTGGCGGGGTTGCTCGACAGCCGGTTCGCGGTCGGGCGAGACTGTTCCGCGCCCGGGCCCCGTCCGACGGGGGTCGCGGGAGGCGAGAGACTGCGGCACCCCACGTGCCGCACCGGATGAGGAGGACCTGGGGTGGCCCGCCGCTCGTACGCCAGCTTCGGCAACGCCGACTACGGCATCTGGTACCGCTTCGCGGCCGTGCTGGTGAAGCCGGTGACGACCGCGCTGGTCAAGCCCGACTGGCGGGGCTGGGAGCACCTGCCGAAGGAGGGCGGCTTCATCGCCGCGGTCAACCACAACTCGATCATCGACCCCGTGGTGTACGCGCACTGGCAGTACAACAGCGGACGCCCGCCGCGCATCCTCGGCAAGTCCTCGCTGTTCTCGGTCCCGTTCATCGGCTTCATGCTGCGCAAGACCGGGCAGATCCCGGTGTTCCGCGAGTCGACCGACGCCGCGCACGCCTTCCGGGCCGCCATCGACGCGGTGAACGGCGGGCAGTGCGTCCAGTTCTACCCGGAGGGCACGCTCACCCGGGACCCGGACCTGTGGCCGATGACCGGCAAGAGCGGGGTGGCCCGGGTCGCGCTGATGACCGGTGCGCCGGTCATTCCGGTGGCGCACTGGGGTGCGCACGAGATCATCCCGCCGTACGGCCGGGGCGGCTCCGGGAAGAGCCGGTTCAACCTGTTCCCGCGCCACCGGGTGACGGTGGCGGCCGGGCCGGCCGTGGACCTGAGCAAGTACCAGGGCCAGGAGCTGACCGCCCAGGTGCTCCGGGACGCCACCGAGGACATCATGCAGGCGATCACCGAGGTGCTGGCCGGGATCCGCGGCGAGGAACCGCCGCCCGAGCGCTACGACATGCGCGCCGCGGCCCGGCACCGGGCGGAGGCGGCCGCGGCCGAGCGGCAGCGGGCCGCCGGAACGCGCAGGAACGGTACCGAGGAGGCCGGCAAGTGACCCGATGTGCGGTGTTCGGAACGGGGTCCTGGGGGACGGCGTTCGCGATGGTGCTGGCCGACGCGGGCTGCGAGGTGACGCTCTGGGGGCGCCGGTGGGAGCTGGTGGACGCGATCCACACCACCCACGTCAACCCGGACTACCTGCCCGGCGTCCCGTTGCCCGAGTCGATCCGGGCGACCGTGGACCCGGCACTGGCGCTGGCCGGCGCCGACTTCGCGGTGCTCGCCGTGCCCTCCCAGACGCTGCGCGAGAACCTGGCCTCCTGGGCCTCGCTGATCGAGCCGCAGACCGTGCTGGTCAGCCTGATGAAGGGCATCGAACTCGGCACCGCCAAGCGGATGAGCGAGGTCATCGCCGAGGTCGCCGGGGTCGTGGCGGAGCGGGTGGCGGTCGTCAGCGGCCCCAACCTGGCCCGGGAGATCGCCAACCGGCAGCCCGCCGCGAGCGTGGTGGCCTGCACCGACGAGGCGGTCGCCAAGCGGTTCCAGGCGGCCTGCCACACCCCGTACTTCCGCCCGTACACCAACACCGACGTGATCGGCTGCGAGCTGGGCGGCGCGGTGAAGAACGTGATCGGCCTGGCGGTCGGCATGGCCAACGGCATGGGGCTCGGCGACAACACCAAGGCGACGCTGATCACCCGCGGGCTGGCCGAGACGACCAGGCTGGGGCTGGCGCTCGGCGCGGACGCCCACACCTTCGCCGGACTCGCAGGGATGGGCGATCTGGTGGCGACCTGCTCCTCGCCGCTCTCCCGCAACAACACCTTCGGCACCAACCTGGGCCGCGGGATGTCGCTCGCCGAGACCATCGCGGCCACCCGGCAGACCGCGGAGGGCGTCAAGTCCTGCGAGTCGGTGCTCGACCTGGCCCGGCGCAGCGGCGTCGACATGCCGATCGTCGAGGCCGTGGTGGACGTGGTGCACAACGGGCGCCCCACCCAGGAGGCGCTGCAGACGCTGATGTCGCGCTCGGCCAAGGCCGAGCGGCACTGACGCCCGGGGCGCGCGGGCCGGGTGGCTGACTCCTCCGGAAACCCCTCGCACGGTAGTCTCAAACCCGATATGAGCATCGAACAGACCCCCCCGAATCCGTCCGCGAAGCCGCGCGTAGCGCTCGTCTTCGGTGGCCGCAGCTCCGAGCACGCCATCTCGGTGTCCACCGCGGGCAGCGTGCTCAGGGCGATCGACCGCGAGAAGTACGACGTGCTGCCGATCGGCATCACCCATGAGGGCCGCTGGGCGCTGGTCAGCGACGATCCGGCCCGGATGGCCATCACCGACGGCCGGCTGCCGGACGTCGCCCAGGTCGCCGAGGCCGTCGACGGCCAGGTCGTGCTGCCGGTGAGCCCGGACAGCCGCGAGGTGGTCTGGAGCGAGCCGGGGGCCGCTCCCAAGGTGCTCGGCGAGGTGGACGTGGTCTTCCCGCTGCTGCACGGCCCCTGGGGCGAGGACGGCACCCTGCAGGGTCTGCTGGAGCTGTCCGGCGTGCCCTACGTCGGCAACGGCGTGCTCTCCAGCGCGGTGGGCATGGACAAGGAGTTCACCAAGCGGGTCCTGGCCTCGCACGGTCTGGGCGTCGGCTCGTACACCATCGTCCGGCCGCGGGAGTGGGAGAGCGAGGCCGGCCGCGCCGCCGTCCGCGAGCGGGTCGGGCAGCTCGGCCTGCCGCTGTTCGTCAAGCCCTGCCGGGCCGGCTCCAGCATCGGCATCACCAAGGTCAAGGACCTCGCCGACCTGGACGCCGCGATCGAGGAGGCCCGCCGGCACGACCCCAAGCTGATCATCGAGGCCGGGGTCTCCGGTCGCGAGATCGAGTGCGGGGTGCTGGAGTTCGAGGACGGCCCGCGCGCCAGCGTCCCGGCCGAGGTCCTGGTCGGCGGCGACTACGAGTTCTACGACTTCGAGGCCAAGTACATCGACTCCTCCGAGGTGCGCATCCCGGCCGAGCTGGCCGGGGCCGAGCTCGCCGAGATCCGCCGTCAGGCGGTCGCCGCGTTCGAGGCGCTCGGTTGCGAGGGCCTGGCCCGGGTGGACTTCTTCCTGCTGGACGACGGCAGCTGGATGATCAACGAGGTCAACACCATGCCCGGCTTCACCCCGATCTCGGCCTACCCGAAGATGTGGGAGGCCAGCGGCCTGTCCTACCCGGAGCTGATCGACCGGCTGCTGCGGGCGGCGCTGCGCCGCTCGACCGGTCTGCGGTAGGCGCACGCGGCACGGAGAAGGGCGGTCCGGGAACCTCCGGACCGCCCTTCTCCGTGCGGCCGCTACGGGATGTTGGCCTTCACCGCGCCGTTGACGGCGGCGACCGGGTCGAGCGGGTTGGCGAAGGCCCCGCCGGGGACGGTCACCTCGACGTTCGCCCGGCGCAGCGTCGTGGTGAAGCGGTAGCCGCCGTCGTCGAGCTGCTGCGACCACCAGGTGACGCCGTCGATGGTGGGGGAGAGGTCCTTGGCGTGCTCGCCGTTCAGCTCCTCCGGCCGGTCCACGCCGCAGCGCAGCACGGTGCGGGGCGAGCTGGCCCAGGCGGCCACGTACGGGGACGCGGGCGACGGGTCCTTGCGGGCGTGGCCGAGCACCTCCGACGGCAGTGCCGCGGCCAGCGCCTCGCAGTACGCGGCGACCTTGCCGGTGGGGGTCGGCACTTCGATCTTCTCGGGCGCGCCCCAGCTGCCGAGCAGCACCACGACGGTGCAGCTCAGCGCCAGGGGCAGGGCCAGCCACCGGATGGGTGCGGGCAGAGCCGTCAGGAAGCGGGGACAGCGCAGTTCTCGGGCCACCCGCCGATGTTAGCCGGGGCTTACAGGTGGACCACCGGACAGGTCAACGTCCGGGTGATGCCCTCGACCTGCTGGACCTTGGCCACGACCAGGCGGCCGAGGTCGTCCACGGTCTCGGCCTCGGCCCGCACGATCACGTCGTACGGGCCGGTCACGTCCTCGGCCTGGAGGACGCCGGGGATCTCGGAGATGGACCGGGCCACGGCGGTGGCCTTGCCTACCTCGGTCTGGATCAGGATGTATGCCTGTACCACGGGGGGACCTCCCGGCGGCTGGGTACGGGGAACGGCGCCGTGATCGCCCGCTCGGGCGTCGGGGGTGGGGAACGGGCTCACCGGCATTCCGATCACCACGCTACCGCGCAGCGGGCCGGGGAGGGGAGACTTCTGCACCCCCGGAGGGCGTACGCTGCGCGCGGGGGAGCGGGGGGCACGAGTTCTGATTCCGATGGAAACGCGAGAGGACGGCAGATGCAGGGGACCGTGGGCGAGCTCGGCGAGTTCGGACTCATCAGGGAGCTGACGGCCCGGGTACCGCTCACCGACGCGGTCGACCTCGGTCCGGGCGACGACGCCGCGGTGGTGAAGGCGCCGGACGGCCGGGTGGTCGCCACCACGGACGTGCTGATCGAGAACCGGCACTTCCGCCGGGACTGGTCGACCGCCTACGACGTGGGCCGCAAGGCCGCCGCCCAGAACCTCGCCGACGTGGCCGCGATGGGCGCGGTGCCCACCGCGATCCTGCTCGGTCTGGTCGCCCCCGCCGACCTGCCCACCACCTGGGCCACCGAGCTGATGGACGGGCTGCGCGACGAGTGCCAGGTGGCCGGCGCGACGGTGGTCGGCGGCGACGTGGTGCGCGGCGACGTCATCACCCTGGCCATCACGGCGCTCGGGGATCTCCAAGGGCGCGCGCCTGTGACGCGCGCCGGGGCTCAGGTGGGCGACGTGGTCGCGGTCACCGGCTGGCTCGGCTGGTCCGCCGCCGGACTGACCGTGCTGCAGCGCGGCTTCCGCTCGCCGCGCGCCTTCGTCGAGGCGCACCGCCGGCCCGAACCGCCGTACCACGCGGGCCCGGCCGGGTCCGAGTTGGGCGCCACCGCGATGGTCGACGTGAGCGACGGGCTGGTGGCCGACCTCGGCCACGTCGCCCGGGCCAGCGGGGTGGACATCGACCTGCGGGCCGCCGACTTCGACGTCCCGGCGCAGATGGCCGACATCGGTCAGGCGGTCGGGGTGGACCCGCTGGTCTGGGTGCTCTCCGGCGGCGAGGACCACGCGATCGTGGCGACCTTCCCGCGCGGTGTCCAACTGCCCGCGCGCTGGCGGGTGATGGGCGAGGTGACCGGTCGGGCCCGGCCGTCCCGCGGCGGCCGGGTGACGGTGGACGGCGAGCCCTGGGACCGGGTCGGCGGCTGGGACCACTTCGCCGAGTGACCCCGGCCCGCTCGCCCCGGCCCGCCCGGCGCCCCGGTGCGCGGATGGCGCGTGACGCTCCGGGCGAGCGGCGCACGGGCCCGGGCGGGGGGACGGCGTAGGCTTGCGCTCAACCGGGCCCACCCGCGTCCACACGCGAGTGGTCTGAACCACTGCGGAGCGGGAGAGCACAGCCACCATGCGCATCGGTGTCCTGACCAGCGGCGGCGACTGCCCCGGTCTCAACGCGGTGATCCGCTCCGTGGTGCACCGGGGAACCGATGTGCACGGCGACGAGATCGTCGGTGTCGAGGACGGCTTCCTCGGTCTGATCGAGGGCCGCGCCCGGTCGATCTCGCACGACGACGTCACCGGTCTGCTGACCCTCGGCGGCACCATCCTGGGCTCGGCCCGGGTCCAGCGCGACCGGATCGCCTGGGCGGTGGAGAACGCGCAGACCCTCGCCCGCGACATCGGCATCGACGCGCTGATCGCGATCGGCGGCGAGGGCACCCTGACCGCGGCCAAGATGTTCAGCGACGCCGGCCTGCCGGTGGTCGGCGTGCCGAAGACCATCGACAACGACATCGACGCGACCGACGTCACCTTCGGGTTCGACACCGCGGTGCACGTCGCGACCGACGCGATCGACCGGCTGAAGACCACCGCCGAGTCCCACCAGCGCGTGATGGTGGTGGAGTTGATGGGCCGGCACACCGGCTGGATCACCCTCACCGCCGGGATGGCCGGCGGCGCCCACGGCATCCTGATCCCGGAGAAGCCGTTCGACATCGAGGCGGTGGCCCGGATGGTCGAGGACCGCTTCTCCCGCGGCAAGAAGTTCGCCATCATCGCCGTCGCCGAGGGCGCGGCCCCGATGCCCGGGACGATGCGCTTCGACCACGGCGCCGTCGACCAGTTCGGCCACCGGACCTTCGGCGGGATCGGCAACCGCCTCGCCAACGAGCTGGAGAACCTGCTCGGCAAGGAGGCCCGGCCGGTCATCCTCGGCCACACCCAGCGCGGCGGCACCCCCACCGCCCGGGACCGGGTGCTCGCCACCCGGTTCGGCTGGCACGCCGTGGAGGCCGTCCACAAGGGTGCCTTCGGCCACTTCACCGCGCTGCGCGGCAACGACATCGAGCTGGTGCCGGTCGCGGAGGCGGTCACCCGCCTCAAGACCGTGCCGCAGGACCGCTGGGCGGAATCGGAAGCCGTGCTCTGAGGCGGCGCGGGTAGGTTGGGGCCCATGTCCCTCCCGTCTTCCGCCCCCGCACCCGGCGGCCGCCCCCCGGCCGGCCCCTCCACCGCACCCCCGCGGGTGCTCACCGTCGCCGGCTCCGACTCCGGCGGCGGCGCCGGCATCCAGGCCGACCTCAAGGCGATGCTGGCCCTCGGCGTCCACGGCATGAGCGTGATCACCGCCGTCACCGCGCAGAACTCGCTCGGCGTCCAGGGCTACTGGGAGCTGCCGGCCGAGGCCGTCCGGGCGCAGTTCCGCAGCGTGGTGGACGACATCGGCGTCCAGGCCGTGAAGACCGGCATGCTCGCCTCGATCGAGCTGGTCGAGACCGTCTCCGAGCTGCTGGCCGGGGTGGACGCCCCGGTGGTGGTCGACCCCGTCGGCGTCTCCAAGCACGGCGACGCGCTGCTGGCCGCCGAGGCCGTCGCCACCGTCCGGGAGAAGCTGCTGCCGGTCGCCACCCTCGCCACGCCCAACCTGCACGAGGTGACGCAGCTCACCGGGCGCACCGTCGAGGACGAGGCGCAGATGCTCGACGCGGCGAAGGCCCTGCTCGACCTCGGGCCGCGCTGGGTCCTGGTGAAGGGCGGGCACCTGGAGGGCGAGGCCGCCGACCTGCTGTACGGCGGGGCGGGGGAGGAGCACTGGTACCGCGCACCCCGCTACGACAACCGGCACACCCACGGCACCGGCTGCACGCTGGCCAGCGCCATCGCCGCCGGACTGGCCAAGGGCGAGCCGCTGCCCGGGGCGGTGGCCTCGGCGAAGGCCTACATCACCGGCGCGATCGCCGGCGGTTTCGCGCTCGGGGCCGGCATCGGCCCGGTCGACCACGCCTGGCGCTGGCGCTGAGCGGTCCGGCCGCGAACGACCACGGGCGGGCCCGAGGGCCCGCCCGTGGAGGCTCCGAGCGAGCTCGGAGAAACCGGCCGGTACTGAGAAACAGGAAGCCGGCCCATCCGAGGATGGACCGGCTTCCTGGAGGACCGGCTTACCGGTCTGCGCGTCAGCGCGAGACCTTACCGGCCTTGATGCACGAGGTGCAGACGTTGAGCCGCTTCGGCGTCCGCCCAATCACAGCGCGCACCGTCTGAATGTTGGGGTTCCAACGACGGGGGGTACGGCGGTGAGAGTGGGAGATGCTGTTGCCGAAGCCCGGCCCCTTGCCGCAGACGTCGCAGTTGGCAGCCACAGGAGTCACTCCAAGACTTCAGATCATTTACGTTCGAAACCCCGCCAACCCACCGGAGCACTCACGTGAACCAGATCAGATCAATGGGGTGAGCCTGGACTGTTCCAGGCAACCGGAAGAGCATACAACGCTTGCTTCCGTTCAACGAAACTACCACGTCTGCGCAGGTGATCGCTGCGCTCGCTGCTTCCGGCAGCCGCCCCCGGCCCCCGATAACCTGCCGGTACCACCCCTCGCCGTTCATTCTCAGGCCATCACGGCGTCCCATCCGGAGGAGACCTGGTGCTGACCACGCTCGACGCCCCGGCCGTGCGCAGCTGGTGCCAGCTGGCCCTGCGCGCGCTCGGCCAGGCCCGCGAGGAGATCGACGCACTCAACGTCTACCCGGTCCCGGACGGTGACACCGGCACCAACCTGTACCTGACCGTGGAGTCCGCCGCCGCCGCGGTGGAGAGCCGCTTCACCGATCCGGCGGGCGGCCCGGTCCCCGGCCTCGCCGAGACCGCCAGGGCGATGGCCCGCGGCGCGCTGATCGGCGCCCGGGGCAACTCCGGCGTGATCCTCGCCCAGTGGCTGCGCGGCACCGCCGAGCAGCTGGCCCAGGGCGGCGGCGCCGACCAGCTGCGGGCCGCCCTCCAGCGGGCCGCCGAGTCCGCCTACCAGGCGGTCGCCGAGCCGGTCGAGGGCACGCTGCTGACCGTCGCCCGGGTGGCCGCCCGGGAGGCGACCAGGGCCGGCGACGGCCTCGGCCAGGTCGCCGACACCGCCTACCGGGCGGCCCGGGACGCGCTGCGGCACACCCCCGAGCAGCTCGCCGTACTGGCCGAGGCCGGTGTGGTGGACGCGGGCGGGCGCGGCCTGGTCGCCGTCCTCGGGGCGCTCGCCGACGCGGTGGCCGGCCACCAGCCGATGGGCCCGGTCGCGCTGCGCGGGGACGTCCGGCCGGCCGAGGGCTGCGGGAGCCACGTCCGACCCCCCGGCCCGGGCCACCCCGCCTTCGAGGTGATCTACCTGCTGGACGCCCCCGACGAGGCGCTGCCCGCGCTGCGCGAGCGGCTCGCCGGACTGGGCGACTCGCTGGTGGTCGGCGGCGGCGACGGCCTCTGGAACGTCCACGTCCACGTGGACGACGCGGGGGCCGCGGTGGAGGCCGGCCTCGGGGCCGGCCGGCCGCACCAGATCCGGATCACGCACTTCGCCGAGGCCGCCGCCCGGGCCGGCGCCGCCGACGACCGGGGCGAGCGCGAGGAGCGCACCCGGGCGGTGCTCTCGGTGGTCTCCGGCGCGGGCCTGGCCGAGCTCTGCGAGCAGGCCGGCGCCGTCGTCCTGCACGCCGACCCGGACCGCCCGCCGGCCAGTGCCGAACTCGCCGCCGCCGTCCGCCGGGCGGGTGCCCGCGAGGTCGTCCTGCTGCTCAACGACCCCGAGCTGCGGGCCGCCGCCGGGGCCGCCGCCGACCAGCTGCGCGAGGAGGGCGTGCGGATCGCCGTGCTGCCCACCCGCTCGCCGGTCCAGGGCCTGGCCGCGCTCGCCGTGCACGAGGCCGGCCGGCGGTTCGACGAGGACGTGGTCGCCATGACCTCCGCGGCCGGCGCCACCCGGTACGCCGAACTCGCCGTCGCGGAGGGGGAGTCCTGGACGATGGCCGGGGTCTGCCAGGCCGGGGACGTGCTCGGGCTGATCGACGGGGACGTGGTGGTGATCGGCACCGGCCCGACCGAGGTCGGAACGAGGGTGCTCGACCGGATGCTCGGCGCGGGCGGCGAACTCGTCACCCTGATCCTCGGCGAGGGCGCGGACGAGGAGCTGGCCGAGCGGCTGGTCGCGCACGCCCGGCACCGGCGGCCGGAGGTCGACGCGGTGGTCTTCCACGGCGGCCAGGAGTCCGCGCCGCTGCTCATCGGTGTGGAGTAGCGGGCCGGGCGGCGGGCCACCCGGCCCGCCGGGCGCCGCCGGGCAGCGGGTGGCGCCCGGAATGTCGGTCCGGTGGTGTAAACAAGGGCCTGATGGGCGCTCTCGATGAATCACTGACCAAGCTCGTCGGCGACCGTACCGCCAAGGTGCTCGCCGACAGCCTCAAGCTGCGCACGGTCGGTGACCTGCTGCACCACTACCCGCGCCGCTACGTCGAGCGCGGCCAGCTCACCAGCCTGGACGAGCTGGAGATCGACGAGCACGTCACCGTGCTGGCCCGGATCGAGAAGGTCACCCTGATCCCGTTCCGCGGCCGCAAGGGGGACCGCCTGGAGGTGGTCGTCACCGACGGCCGCAGCCGGCTCTCGCTGGTCTTCTTCAACCAGGGCTGGCGGCAGAAGGAGCTCCGGACCGGCGCCCAGGGCCTGTTCGCCGGCAAGGTCGGCGTCTTCAACCGGACCCGCCAACTGGTCTCGCCGGACTACCAGCTCCTCGACGAGGAGGCCGGGTCGGACGCCGCGCAGCAGTTCGCCGGCCGGCTGATCCCGGTCTACGGCGCCAGCGCCCAGATGCCCAGCTGGAAGCTGTCCATCTGCATCGAGACCGCGCTCACCAAGCACCTGGCCGACGTCGGCGAGCCGCTGCCCGCGGAGCTGCGCGAGCGGCACGCCCTGATCCCGTTGCCCGAGGCGCTGGAGCTGATCCACCGCCCGCGCAACCAGGCCGACCGCGAACGCGCCCAGAGCCGGCTCCGCTGGGACGAGGCCTTCGTCCTCCAGGTCGCGCTGGCGCAGCGCCGGGCCGCCGACTCCGCGCTGCCGGCCAAGCCGCGCCGGGCCCGTGAGGGCGGACTGCTGGACGCCTTCGACGCCCGGCTCCCGTTCACCCTCACCGACGGCCAGCACAAGGTCTCCGCCGAGATCGCCGCCGACCTGGCCACCGAACACCCGATGCACCGGCTGCTCCAGGGCGAGGTCGGCTCCGGCAAGACGCTCGTCGCCCTGCGCGCCATGCTCGCCGTGGTCGACGCGGGCGGCCAGGCCGCCCTGCTGGCGCCCACCGAGGTCCTGGCGCAGCAGCACCACCGCTCGATCGTCGAGATGATGGGGGACCTTGCCGAGGGCGGCCTGCTGGGCGGCTCGGACCTCGGCACCCGGGTGGTGCTGCTGACCGGCTCGATGGGAGTGCCGGCCCGCCGCCAGGCGATGCTGGACATGGCCTGCGGGGACGCGGGCATCGCGATCGGCACCCACGCGCTGATCGAGGACAAGGTGCAGTTCCAGGACCTCGGCCTGGTCGTGGTGGACGAGCAGCACCGCTTCGGCGTCGAGCAGCGGGACGCGCTGCGCGCCAAGGGCGATCAGCCGCCGCACCTGCTGGTGATGACGGCCACCCCGATCCCGCGCACCGTCGCGATGACCGTCTTCGGGGACTTGGAGACCTCGGTGCTGGACCAGCTGCCGGCCGGCCGCTCACCGATCTCCACCCATGTCGTCCCGGCGCTGGAGAAGCCCAACTTCCTGGCGCGGGCCTGGGAGCGGGTCCGCGAGGAGGTGGCCAAGGGCCACCAGGCGTACGTGGTCTGCCCCCGGATCGGGGACGAGGAGCCCGCCGACCCCAAGAAGAAGCGCAGGTCCACGCCGGCCGAGGACCTGGAGGAGCTCACCGGCGCGGAGCCGGACGCGGGCGCCGGCAGCGACGACCGGCGCCCCCCGCTGTCGGTCGTCGAGACCGCCGAGAAGCTGGTGAAGGGCCCGCTGGCCGGGCTCCGGGTGGAGATCCTGCACGGCCGGCTCGCGCCCGACGCCAAGGACGAGGTGATGCGCCGGTTCGCGGCCGGCGCGGTGGACGTCCTGGTGGCGACCACGGTGATCGAGGTCGGGGTCAACGTCCCCAACTCCACCGCGATGGTGATCATGGACGCCGACCGCTTCGGCGTCTCCCAGCTGCACCAGCTGCGCGGCCGGGTCGGGCGCGGCAGCGCCGCCGGCCTCTGCCTGCTGGTCAGCGACATGCCGGCGGGCAGCCCGGCCCGGGCCCGGCTGGAGGCGGTCGCCGCCACCCTGGACGGCTTCGAGCTGTCCCGGATCGACCTCGAACAGCGGCGGGAGGGCGATGTGCTCGGCCAGGCGCAGTCCGGGGTGAAGTCCTCGTTGAAGGTGCTCTCCGTCCTGGAGGACGAGGAGGTCATCGTGACCGCCCGCGCCGAGGCCACCCGGCTGGTCGCCGAGGACCCGGGGCTGACCGACCACCCGGACCTGCGCACCGCGTTGGAGAGCCTGCTCGACGCCGACCGCGCGGCCTACATGGAAAAGGGATAGGCACCCGGAGCCGGGCCGAGCCTTCGGGGAGCCCGTCGGCGGAGCCCGATTGTCAGACCCCCGCGAGAGAATGTAGTTGTTCAGGACGCACCCTCAAGGTGCGTACCTGGCACGACACTTGGGGGTCCTGCCATGGCATTCCGTCATCTCAACGAGCTCCCGCTGGGCGACAAGGTCTTCCGGATCGAACTCGCCAGCGACGACGACCGCGAGGTCACCCTCACCCTGACCGGCTGGCGCGAGGGGGCGGCCGCCGCGCCGCTCGCCTCGGGCAAGCTCCGCCTGCCGGTCGAGGACGTCGCCTCGCTGCGGATCGCGCTCAACCGCGCGCTCCGGGCGCTGGCGATCGTCGCCGATGTCTCCGAGCCCATCCCCGACCGCGACGTGCTGCGTGAGCTCTACCCCGGACACGGCGCCCCCTGGGTGCCGCAGCACGAGGAGGAACTGGTCCGGCGGTTCCACGACAGTGAGACCGTCGCCCGGATCGCCGCCCGCTTCGGCCGCACCCCCGACTCCGTCCGCACCAAGCTGCGCGAGCTCGGGCACGACCCGCGCCGCCCCGAGTTCTGCCCGCCCGACGGCTGCCTCTCGTGGTCCCGCTACGCCTCGCCGGCACTGCTCGGCGCGGCGATCCCGCCCCAGGCCACCTCGGCCGACGCCAGCTGACCCGGGGTGAACGCGACGCCCCGCCGGTCCGGCCGGCGGGGCGTCGCCCGCCCTGCGGCGCGCCCCTTCGACCCGGGGCGGGAGCGGGCCGTATAGCGTGGTCGGGCAGCGACGAAAGGACCTCCCACCACCATGACCCGCGTCATCGCCGGGGCGGCCGGCGGCCGCCGGCTGGCCGTACCGCCCGGCCGGGGCACCCGCCCGACCTCCGACAAGGCCCGCGAGGCGATGTTCTCCACGCTGGAGGCGTTGCGCGGCACCCTGCACGGCGCCCGGATGCTGGACCTGTTCGGCGGATCGGGCGCGGTCGGCCTGGAGGCGCTGTCCCGCGGCGCCGAGCACGTCCTGCTGGTCGAGGCCGACGGCCAGGCGGCCCGGGTGATCCGGGAGAACGTCCGGACGGTCGATCTGCCGGGCGCGGTGGTGGCGGCCTCCCGGGCCGAGAAGGTGATCGCCGGCCCGCCCCCGGAGACCCCGTACGACCTGGTCTTTCTCGATCCGCCGTACGTCGTCACCGACGACGAGGTGCGCGAGATGCTGATCACACTCCTGGCCGGGGGCTGGCTCGCGGCCGACGCACTCGTCACCGTGGAGCGCAGCACCCGAGGCGGCGAGTTCGGCTGGCCCGAGGGCTTCGACGTGCTGCGCTCCCGCCGCTACGGCGAGGGCACGCTCTGGTACGGTCGCGCCGCCGCCGAGGCCCGCCCACACTCGTAGCGGGCCGAGGCCCGCAGGACCCGTCACCCCACGAGGGAGCATCCACGCCATGCGCCGCGCCGTCTGCCCCGGATCGTTCGACCCGATCACCAACGGTCATCTCGACATCATCGAGCGGGCCTCGAAGCTGTACGACGTGGTTCATGTCGCGGTCGCGATCAACCGGAACAAGCAGGGCATGTTCACCATCGAGGAGCGGATCGCGCTCATCGAGGAGACCACCGCCAAGTACGGGAACATCGTGGTCGAGTCGCACCTCGGTCTGCTGGTGGACTTCTGCCGGGAGCGCGGCATCCCGGCGATCGTCAAGGGCCTGCGTGCCGTCAGCGACTTCGACTACGAGCTGCAGATGGCCCAGATGAACCACGGGCTGACCGGCGTCGAGACGCTCTTCCTGCCGACCTCGCCGACGTACAGCTTCCTGTCGTCCACGCTGGTCAAGGAGGTCGCCTCGTACGGGGGCGACGTCTCGCACCTGCTGCCGGAGACGGTGCACCGCCGGCTGGTCGAGCGGATCGAGCAGCGGAAGGCCCAGTAGCGGTCCGGTCGGCGCCCGGCCGGTCCGTTTCTGCCGATTCGTCACCACTTGTCCCGAGCCCGGTCCGGCGGGCCGGTCCGGGCGTTGTGACCTCGCCCCGCAGTGGCCGTAAAGTCTGTCTTCCTGCCCTGCGGTGAGGTCCACCGCGCCGGGCCTGCCTCCGCCGGACCGTCGGCGGCACACGGAAAGACGAAGCCCCGTGGACGTGCAGAACAAGGTCGACGAGATCGTCGCGGCCGTCGAGAACGCCCGCTCGATGCCGATGTCGGCCTCCTGCGTGGTGAACCGAGCCGAGCTGGTCGGGCTGCTCCAGGACCTCAGGGCTGCGCTGCCCGCCGAGCTGGCCCAGGCCCAGTCGGTGATGGCCGACCACGAGCAGGTGGTCGCCGGCGCCGAGGCCGAGGCCGACCGGATCATCCAGGGCGCGCACGCCGAGCGCGGCTCGTTGATCTCCGACACCGAGGTGGTCCGGCGGGCCCAGGCCGAGGCGGACCGCATCCTCGCGGAGGCGCGGGCCGAGGTCGAGACCAAGCGCGCCGAGGCCGACGACTACGTGGACAGCAAGCTCGCCAACTTCGAGGTCGTGCTCACCAAGACGCTCGGCGCGGTCGGCCGTGGCCGGACCAAGCTGCGCGGCGACTCCAGCGTCTTCGAGACCGGGTACGAGGGCGAGGGCGACGGCGAGGAGTTCCGGCCGCAGCCGCGGATCACCCCGAGCCCCGAGGTCGACGAGTACGTCGATGTGAAGCTCGCCACCCTGGAGAACGTCCTCAGCGCGACCCTGGAGGCGGTCGGCAAGGGCCGCGACAAGCTGCTCGGCAAGGCCCCGATCGACGAGCTGGGCGCCTACCTGGCCGCCGCCGACCAGGCCCAGCAGGCCAAGAACCGCGCCGAGGCGGTCGCGGCGGGCTTCGCTGCCGACCCCGACGGCGAGGAGGTGCCGTGGTACCGCGAGGAGGTGCCGCAGCAGCAGACCTGGCCGGAGCAGACGCCGGCCGCGGCCGGCTGGCAGGCCCCCGGCACGGACCAGTACGCCGCCGCGCAGCAGCCCGGCGGGCAGTACGCCGAGGTGTACGGCGGCGGCTTCGACCCGGCGGGTCAGGGCGATCCGTACGGCGGGCAGTACGGGTACGGGCAGCAGCCGCAGCAGCAGCCGCAGGGGTACCCGGTCGCGCAGGAGCAGGGCGGCTACGGCTATCCGCAGCAGGGCTACCCGGCGCAGCAGTACGACGCGTGGGGGCACCCCCAGCCGGAGGCCGGGGGAGGCTACCCGCAGCAGCCCGCCAATCCGCCGGCCGTCCCGCAGCAGCAGCAACAGCCGGGCCTGGACGAGACCAGCTTCTTCGACACCAGCATGATCGACATGACCAGGCTCCGGGAGCTCGGCGGCCGCTGAGGCCTCCCGCCGGCCGGGACCGAAGTTGGGCCTGGCGGGAGACTCCGGTAGTCTGACCACTCCGGCCTCTCCGTGTCGGGCCGTCGGTCTGCCCACGCATCGTCCGGTGAGCAGCGCCGCACATCAGTTTTCTCAGGAAGTCAGGACACCTTGAACCGCCTCGACCACCGCGACCCCCTCGTGTTCGACACGCACGAGCTCGGCCGTCGCCCGGGCTCGCTGCGCAAGGTGTCCCGCACCCTGGAGGCCCCCGAGGGCCTCGGGATCATCGATGTGATCGGCGTCCCGGAGAAGAGCGAGCTGCGGCTGGAACTCCGCCTGGAGTCGGTGGTCGAGGGCGTGCTGGTGACCGGCACCGCCGAGGCCCTGATCGAGGGCGAGTGCGTACGGTGCCTTGAGCCCGTCGAGGACGACATCGACGTGGACTTCCAGGAGCTGTACTACTACCCGGAGTCCGACGAGCGCCACCGCGCCCGGACCGCCGGTGCCGAGGACCTCGACGAGGACTCGGAAGAAGAGACTTACCGTCTGGAGGGCGACTTCTTCGACCTCCAGCCGGTGCTGCGTGACGCGGTGGTGCTCGCACTGCCGCTGCAGCCGGTGTGCCAGGAAGACTGCCTGGGCCTGTGCTCCGAATGCGGAGCGCGCCTGAGCGACGACCCGACGCACCACCACGACGCCGCCGACCCCAGGTGGGCGGCTCTGCAGGGACTCTCCGCCGCCCCCGGCGACGAGGGTGACGGAATCAAGAACAGCGACACCCGTGAGGGTGCCGCCGAGAACCAGGAGAAGTAGCCGTGGCTGTTCCGAAGCGGAAGATGTCGCGCAGCAACACGCGCCACCGCCGTTCCAACTGGAAGGCCGTCGTTCCGGCCCTCGTGGCGTGCGACCGCTGCCACGAGCCGAAGCTCGGCCACATCGCGTGCCCGAGCTGCGGCACGTACAACCGCCGCCAGGTCCTCTCGGTCTGATCGGCGGGTGTACGGATCGATGTCGGACGGTAACTCTTCCCGCAAGGCGGCCATCGCCCCGAAGGCTTCTTCGGGCGGCGGAAAGGCCGGCGGGCCGGCTTCGACCGAATACGACGTCCTGGAAGGGCGCCTCGGGTACACGCTCGAGCGCGCCCTTCTGGTGCGTGCCCTGACCCACCGCTCGTACGCGTACGAGAACGGCGGGCTGCCCACCAACGAGCGCCTGGAGTTCCTCGGCGACTCGGTGCTGGGCCTGGTGGTGACCGACACCCTCTACCGCGTCCACCCGGACGTCCCGGAGGGCACGCTCGCCAAGCTCCGCGCCGCGGTGGTCAACTCCCGCGCGCTCGCGGACGTCGGCCGGGGCCTGGAGCTCGGGACGTTCATCCGCCTCGGCAAGGGTGAGGAGGGCACCGGCGGCCGCGACAAGTCGTCGATCCTCGCCGACACCGTCGAGGCCGTGATCGGCGCCGTCTACCTGGACCAGGGTCTGGACGCGGCCACCGAGTTCGTCCACCGCCTGTTCGACCCGCTGATCGAGGAGTCCTCTCAGCTGGGCGCCGGCCTGGACTGGAAGACCAGCCTCCAGGAGCTCACCGCCTCGGTGGGCATCGGGGTGCCGGAGTACGTGGTCGAGGAGTCCGGTCCGGACCACGAGAAGACGTTCACCGCCGCGGCCCGGGTGGCCGGCGAGGACTTCGGCAGCGGCGTCGGCCGCTCGAAGAAGGAAGCCGAGCAGAAGGCCGCGGAGAGCGCCTGGCGGGCGATCAAGGAGAAGTACGCCGACCGCCTGCCCGCCGGCGCCTGAGCACGCAGTAGCCTTCCTCCTGCAGATCACTGTCGCAGGAGGCTTGTTCCCGTGCCCGAACTCCCCGAGGTCGAGGTCGTCCGCCGAGGTCTGGCGAACTGGGTCGCCGGACGGACCGTCGCCGGCGTCGACGTGCTCCACCCGCGCGCGGTTCGCCGTCAGCCGGCCGGCGCGGCCGACTTCACCGCTCGGCTGACCGGCACCACGCTCGGCGCCGCCCAGCGCCGGGGCAAGTACCTCTGGGTGCCGCTCTCCGGCGCGGCCGGCAGGACGTCGGCCGGGGGGTTCTCGCTGATCGGCCACCTCGGCATGAGCGGCCAACTGCTCGTCCAGGACCCGTCGGTGCCCGACGAGAAGCATCTGCGGGTGCGGCTGCGGTTCACCGACGGCGGGCGCGAGCTTCGCTTCGTCGACCAGCGGACCTTCGGCGGGCTGGCCGTCGAGGAGGCCGAGGAGGGCGACCCGGAGGGCACCCCGCTCTCCATCGCGCACATCGCCCGGGACCCGCTCGATCCGCGCTTCGACGACGCCGCCTTCGTGGCCGCGCTGCGGGCCAGGCGCACCACGGTCAAGCGGGCGCTGCTGGACCAGACCCTGATCAGCGGGGTCGGCAACATCTACGCCGACGAGGCGCTCTGGCGCTCCAGGCTGCACTACGACCGCCCGACCGCTTCGCTCACCCGCCCGCAGGCCGCCGTGCTGCTGGCCCACGCGCGGGACGTGATGACGGCGGCCCTGGCCGTCGGCGGCACCAGCTTCGACAGCCTCTACGTCAACGTGAACGGCGAGAGCGGCTACTTCTCCCGCGACCTCGACGCCTACGGCCGCGAGGACGAGCCCTGCCGTCGCTGCGGCACCCCGATCCGCCGGGCCGCCTGGATGAACCGCTCCAGCTACTTCTGCCCCCGCTGCCAGCGCGTCCCCCGGGCGCGCAGCGGGGGCTGAGAGCCGCTACCGCTTGCTGAGTTCGGGCTGCGGGTGCTCCGACCCGGCCGGGCCGTGGGTGTCCTGGCCGAAGTAGGCGACGCCGACCGCCGAGACCACGGCGAGCAGGAAGCCGGCCGCACCGAGCCAGGCCAGGCCGTCCTTGGAGGAGTCCCCGAGCCAGATCACGCCGACGGCCCCGGGCAGCACCGTCTCGCCGACCACCAGCGCGGCGGTCGCGCCGTTCACCGAGCCGATCTGCAGCGCCACGGTGTGCACGTACATGCCGCCGATGCCGCCGACCAGGATCGCGTACAGGGCCGGGTCGGAGAGCAGCGCGCCGAGTTCGAACGGCTCGACGCCGTTGAGGATCCGCACGCCGACGCCGAGTGCGCCGAAGCCGAGTCCGGAGAGCAGACCGGCGACGATCGCGCCGTTGGCGCCCATCCGCCGGACCAGCAGCCCGCCGCCGACCAGCAGCACGGTGGTGATCAGCAGCAGCCACCAGTGGAAGGACATCTCCGCGTGGTGGCCGCCCTCCGGCCCGGCGGAGACGGCCAGCAGCACCAGCGCCGAGCAGAGCACGCCGATCGACGCCCACTCCAGCTGCTTGAGCCGGATACCGAGCAGCTTGATGCTCAGCACCGCGGTGATCACCAGGTTGGCGCTGATGATGGTCTGGGAGAGGAACAGCGGCAGCAGTCGCGCGGCCAGTGCGCCGAGTCCGAAGCCGATGAAGTCGAGGACCGTGCCCAGGATGAACTCCCAGGTGACGGCGGCCTTCGCGGTGGAGGCGAGGCTGGGCCCGCCGTGTGCGGTGACCCCGGCGGAGTCGCCCCCGGCGGCGGCCTCCTCCCGGGCGGAGCGACGTGATCCGACGGCCTGCAGGACCGAACCGGTGCCGTAGCAGGCGGAGGCCGCCACGGCGGTGACGAGGCCGATGAACACCCAGTTGCTCCGATCGAGAGAAGCGGTCAAGAGTAGGTAATGGGACGCAGGTCCGGCCACCACTATGCCTGGTCGCGGGGTAGGGTCCGATCGCCCCGTGACTGCCCTGTGCCCGCCGGGACGGACGACCGGGCCGGTCGCCGGGTTCCCGTCGCGGGCCGGCCTCAGGGGCGGCCGGGGGAAACATCATCCCCGAGGAGGGGAGCGACCCCGGCGGTCGGTGGGGGTGCACCGGGTCGCCCGTACGCGGCGGGGATGCCCTGCCGATGCGCCCGGAGGGGTAGCGTCGATGACATGAGAACCCTTGCTCGACGACGTTCCCGGAGCGCCGGGCCGGCGGCCCTGGTGGCGGTGCTGCTCGGGCTGCTGCTCCTGCTGGCCCCGGCGGCCTCCGCGGCCGGCGGGCTGGACGACGCGGCCGCCGCGCTCAAGCAGGGCCAGGTGTACGTCGACCCGGCGATGACCAGCCGGTTCAGCCAGAGCCAGGCCGATGCCCTGACCGAGAAGATCCGCAAGACCGACAAGCCGATCTTCATCGCGGTGGTCCCGGCCGCCGACCCGTACGGCGCGAACACGGTGTTCCCGGACCTGCGCACCAAGGTCGGCATCGCCGGTGTCTACGGCATCTGGCGCGGTGACCAGTTCCAGGCCCGCTCCGACCGGGGCGCGCTGCCGACCGGGAGCGCCGAGCGGATCGCGGGCGCCTCGGTGCGCTCGCACCCGGGCGACATCGACGCGGCCCTGAACGACTTCGTCGACACCGCCGCACCCCAGGTCAAGGGCCACGGGGTGAACAGCACCTCCGGCGGCATCTCCACGGCGGCGGTCGTCGTCCCGCTGGCCCTGCTGGCGCTGGCCGGTACCGGCGTCTTCCTGCTCTTCCGCCGCTCGAAGAAGCGCAAGGAGGAGCAGCGCCGGGCCGAACTGGCGCAGCTGCGCCGGGTGGTGGACGAGGACATCACCGCCTTCGGCGAGGAGCTGGACCGGCTCGACTTCAACCCGGGCGCCCCGGCCGCCGACGACGTCCAGCGCGCCGACTACGCCCACGCCCTCGACTCCTACGAGCGGGCCAAGCGCAGCATGGACGAGGCCAAGGGGCCGGGGGACGTCAAGCCGGTCACCGAGGCGCTGGAGGACGGCCGGTTCGCGCTGGCCACCCTGGACGCCCGGCGCGAGCGGCGGCCGCTGCCGGAGCGGCGTCCGCCGTGCTTCTTCGACCCGCGGCACGGCCCGTCGGTGCAGGACGCCGACTGGGCCCCGGCCGGCGGTGCGGCGCGCACCGTCCCGGTCTGCCGGGCGGACGCCGACCGGCTGGCCACCGGGCAGGACCCGGAGATCCGGACCGTGCCGACCGAGCACGGCCCCCAGCCGTACTGGAACGCCGGCCCGGCGTACGGCCCCTGGGCGGGCGGGTACTTCGGCGGCTTCGGCGGCGGCGGACTGCTGCCGGGCCTGCTGGTCGGCACCATGCTCGGCTCGATGATGAGCTCCCCGGCCTACGGGGCCTCGCTCGACGGCTCCGGGTACGAGGGTGGCGACTACTCCGGCGGCGACTTCAACTCCGGTGACTTCGGCGGCGGCTTCGACGGCGGCGGCGGTGGGGGCGACTTCGGGGGCGGCGGCGACTTCGGCGGCGGCTTCTGACCCCGTCGACGCGACCACCCGGGCGGGGCCGCACCGATCGGGTTTGAGAACGCAACCCTGTGTGGCAGGCTGGCCGTGTGACCTCCCACACGCCTTCGGCCCCGCCCGCGCTCCCCGGCCGGCCCTGCTCGATCGCCGCCGCGCTCCACGTGGTCGGCGAGAAGTGGGCCCTGCTCGCCGTCCGCGAGCTGTTCTACGGCAACCACCGCTTCGACCGGATCGCCCGCAACACCGGCGCCCCGCGCGACCGGCTCACCGCCCGGCTGCGCGCACTGGAGGAGGCCGGCGTGGTCGAGCGACGCGCCTACAGCGAGCGGCCGCCGCGCTACGAGTACCACCTGACCGAGGCCGGCCGCGATCTCGCCCCGCTCACCCAGGCGCTGCTCGGCTGGGGCGACCGCTGGCTGCTCCCGGAGCCGCCGGTGAGCCTCGAACACACCCCCGGCGGGCACGAGCCGCACCCGTACGACCCGGCCTGGGTCTGCCGCACCTGCGGCGAGGAGGGCCGGCGCGCGGACCTGAGGGTGGAGATCCACAGCCCGGACTGGACGATGGCCGGCCCCACGGCGCCGTAGCGCGGGCCGTGACCCGGCCGGATAGGGTCGGGGCCATGCACGGTCGCGACGCACACAGTGATGAACCGGTCCGGGTGACCGCCTGGGTGCGGGGCAAGGTCCAGCAGGTCGGCTTCCGCTGGTGGACCAGGGCGCGGGCGTTGGAGATCGGTCTGACCGGCTACGCGAGCAACCTCGGCGACGGCCGGGTCCAGGTGGTGGCCGAGGGGCTCGCCGCCGACTGCGAGGACCTGCTGGCCCTGCTGCGCGGGCCGGACACGCCCGGCGGCGTCACCGGTGTGACCGAGATCTGGACGGCCGTCGGTACCGGCTACCCGGGCTTCGAGATCCGCTGAGCGGGGTGCCGCGGGCCGTGGCGGGCCCGCCGGGGTCCGCTCCCGTGAAATGATCGGCGGCCGTCGGTGTCATACGGTTGCCATCTGGGCAGACTCGTGGTTGACTCCGCATCGAACGATGATCCACGAGCACATGGTGGACCGGCCCGAGACCGCCTGGTGTGACCACACCGCCAGGCAGGTGACAGGGGCGCGGTAGCGTGCGGTGATCGTGTTGACCCTTTCCGTCTTTGGTGAGACGCTGGAAGCCCGCGCACACGACCGCGTTTACCCGGTAGGCGCACGCCCTCGTGAGCCCAGCTCACGGTGGTTGTGCCGTAGTGCCCAGCCAGCACTGCCGGTGGCGCGCCGCGCGTGCGTCCCCCTTCCCCCTAGACCTGTACCGTTCCGGTTCGGTCACTCAGCGTGGAGGACCATTCATCATGGCAAAGGCGCTTCTCGGGTACGTCGGCGGCCCCGACCCGCGAATGCTCTCCGAGATGCGACGGCTTCAGCAGCGCGTCCAGGATCTTGAGTCCGAGCTCCTTCGGATGCAGGCTGAGAACGACGCGCTCACCGCTGTCGCTGACGAGCACTCGCTGCTCAACAGCATCGACCTGGATCAGCGGGAGCCGGCTCTCACCTGAGTCCCGCCCGGTCCTCGCAGATCGACGCCGTTGTGCACTGAGCCGCCCCGATAAGGGACGCAGCTTGCAAGGGACGCCCTGTGTGGCGTCCCTTCGTCGTGTCCGGACGCCGTTGCCGCTGGTCCGGCCGGATACAGTCGCCGCTGGGGCCCTGGCGAGCGACGAGGAGACCGGCGCGTGCACCTGAAGAGTCTGACGCTGCGCGGGTTCAAGTCCTTCGCCTCCGCCACCACCCTGCGGTTCGAGCCCGGGATCACCTGCGTGGTCGGCCCCAACGGCTCCGGCAAGTCCAATGTCGTCGACGCGCTCTCCTGGGTCATGGGGGAGCAGGGCGCCAAGTCGCTGCGCGGCGGCAAGATGGAGGACGTCATCTTCGCCGGGACCAGCGGGCGCGCCCCGCTCGGCCGCGCCGAGGTCAGCCTGACCATCGACAACTCCGACGGCGCGCTGCCGATCGAGTACGCCGAGGTGACCATCACCCGGACGATGTTCCGCAACGGCGGCAGCGAGTACGCGCTCAACGGCGACACCTGTCGGCTGCTGGACATCCAGGAACTGCTCTCCGACTCCGGCATCGGCCGCGAGATGCACGTCATCGTCGGGCAGGGACAGCTCGACTCCGTGCTGCACGCCGACCCGATGGGCCGCCGCGCCTTCATCGAGGAGGCGGCCGGCGTGCTCAAGCACCGCAAGCGCAAGGAGAAGGCGCTGCGGAAGCTGGACGCGATGCAGGTCAACCTCAACCGGGTGCAGGACCTGGTCGCCGAACTGCGCCGCCAGCTCGGACCGCTCGGCCGGCAGGCGAAGATCGCCCGCCGGGCCGCCGGCATCCAGGCCGAGCTGCGCGACGCCCGGCTGCGGCTGCTCGCCGACGACCTGCTCGCCCTGCGCCGGGCCGTCGAGGCCGAGGTCGCCGACGAGCTGGCACTGAAGCTGCGCCGCTCCACCGTCGAACAGGAGCTGGCCCGGGCGATCCAGCGGGAGGCCGTCCTGGAGGCGCAGGTCCAGCAGCTCGGCCCGAGCCTGGAGGCGGCCCGGCAGACCTGGTACCGACTCTCCGCCCTGGCCGAGCGGACCCGCGGCACCGTCGGGCTGGCCGAGGCCAGGGCCCGGCACGCGGTCGCCGGGGGAGCGGTGGAGGAACGGCGCGGCCGGGACCCGGAGGAGCTGGAGCGGGAGGCCGAGCACGTCCGGGAGGAGGAGGCGGCGCTGGCCGAGGCCCTGGAGGAGGCCCGCTACGCGCTCGCCGAGGCGGTCGAGTCCAGGGGCGGGCTGGAGCGTGAACTCGCCGCGGAGGAACGGCGGCTGAAGGACGCCGCCCGGGCCATCGCGGACCGCCGCGAGGGGCTGGCCCGGCTGCAGGGGCAGGCCGCGGCCGCCGGCTCCAAGGCGGCGGCCGCCGAGGCGGAGATCGGCCGGCTCACCGAGGCCGGGGACGAGGCGCTGCTGCGCGCCGAGGCCGCCCTGGCCGCCTACGAGGAGCTGCGGGCACAGGTCGACGCGCTGGCGGGGGACGACGAACGGGCCGACGCCGCGCACGAGGCCGCCCGGGCGCGGCTCGCCGCCGTCGAACGCGAGCTGGCCGCCGCCCGCGAGAGCGCCGGCGCCGCCGAGCGCGAGCGGGCCGGGCTGATCGCGCGGCACGAGACACTGGCGCTCGGGCTGCGCCGCAAGGACGGCAGCGGCGCGCTGCTGGCGGCCGGTGACCGGCTGGCCGGGCTGCTCGGCCCGGCGGCCGCGCTGCTGCGGATCGAACCCGGACACGAGAGCGCCGTCGCGGCGGCGTTCGGCGCCGCCGCGGACGCGGTGGCGGTCGACTCGCCCGCCACGGCCGCCGAGGCCCTGCGCCTGCTGCGCACGCAGGACGCTGGCCGGGCCGCGCTGCTCATCGCGGGTGCGCCCGAACCGTCCGCGCCCGAACCATCCGCGCCGGCACCGGAGTTGCCGCCCGGTGCCCGTTGGGCCGCCGAACTGGTCGACGGCCCGGCCCCGTTGCTGCCGGCCGTGCGGGCACTGCTGGCGGCGGTCGCGGTGGTCGGCTCGCTCGACGAGGCGGTGCGGCTGGTGACGGAGCACCCGTCGCTGAGCGCCGTCACCGCCGAGGGGGACCGGCTCGGCGCGGGCTTCGCCCACGGCGGCGCGGGCGGTGCGCCGAGCCTGCTGGAGACCCAGGCGGCGGTGGACGAGACGGCCCGGGCGATCGGTGAACTGGACGTCCGCTGCGCGGAGTCCGCCGAACGGCTGGCCGAACTCACCGGACTGCGGGGGGAGTCGGCCGCCGAGCTGGAGCAACTGGCCGTCACCCGACGCAAGGCCGAGCGGGAGCGGGCCGAGGTGGCGGGCGCGCTCGGCCGGCTCGGCGGGCAGTCCCGGGCCGCGGCCGGCGAGGCCGAACGGCTCACGGCCGCCGCCGCCCGTGCCGAACAGGGGCTGGCCGATCTGCTCGCCACCGCCGAGGAGCTGGCCGAACGGTTCGCGGCCGCCGAGGAGTCGGCCGACGCGGGGGAGGACGAACCCGACGCGGCCGAGCAACAGCGGCTCACCGAGGCAGCCGTCGGCGCCCGGCAGGCCGAGCTGGAGGCCCGGCTCGCCGTGCGTACGCACGAGGAGCGGGTGCGCGCGCTCACCGGCCGGGCGGACCAGCTGGACCGGGCCGCCCGGACCGAGCGCGAGGCGCGCGCCCGGGCGGCCGAGCGCCGGTCGCGCGCCGAGCACGACGCCCGGGTGGCGAACGCCGTCACGGCCGGCGCCCGGCAACTGCTGGCCTGTCTGGAGGTGTCGCTGGCCCGCGCGGACGCCGGGCGGGCCGCCGTCGAGCAGGCCCGTGCCGAGCGTGAGGCGCAGCTCCGTGAGCACCGCGAGCACGGCCGGGAACTCAAGGCCGAGCTGGACAAGCTGGTCGACGCCGGCCACCGGGACGAGGTGCTGCGCGCCGAGAAGCGGCTGCGGATCGAGCAGTTGGAGGCCCGGGCGCTGGAGGAGTTCGGCATCGAGGGCGGTGAGCTGCTCGCCTCGTACGGGCCGGACCGGCTCGTGCCCGCGCCGGCGCACGAGGAGGGCGAGGAGCCCGGCGAGCCGCGTCCCTACGTCCGGGCCGAGCAGGAGAAGCGGCTCCGGGCGGCGGAGAAGGCCTACCAGCAGCTCGGCAAGGTCAACCCGCTGGCGTTGGAGGAGTTCGCGGCGCTGGAGGAGCGGCACACCTTCCTCGGCGAGCAGCTGGACGACCTCAAGCGGAGCCGGCGCGACCTGCTCGACATCGTCAAGGACGTGGACGAGCGGGTCGAGCAGCTGTTCACCTCGGCGTACCACGACACCGCCGCCCAGTTCGAGGGCGTCTTCTCGCGGCTCTTCCCCGGCGGGGAGGGGCGGCTGGTGCTGACCGACCCGGACAACATGCTGACCACCGGGGTCGAGGTCGAGGCCCGACCGCCGGGCAAGAAGGTCAAGCGGCTCTCGCTGCTCTCCGGCGGGGAGCGCTCGCTGACCGCGGTGGCGCTGCTGGTGTCGATCTTCAAGGCCCGGCCCAGCCCGTTCTACGTGATGGACGAGGTGGAGGCGGCGCTGGACGAGACCAACCTGCGCCGGCTGGTCGGGATCATGGAGGAGCTGAGGGAGAGCTCCCAGCTGATCGTGATCACCCACCAGAAGCTGACCATGGAGTCCGCCGACGCCCTCTACGGCGTGACCATGAAGGGCGACGGCATCTCCCAGGTGATCAGCCAGCGGCTGCGCGAGGCGGCACCGGCCGCTCGGCGGGCCGGCGGGGAGCACCGGGAGCGCCCCCCGGCGAGCCGTACCGTTTCCGCCTAGTCCGCCTGCGGTCCGTCCGCGCCGCCGTCACGGATACTGGACGGGTTATGGAATACGTGATCCTTGCCGTAGTCATCGCCGTGGTCGCCGTCGGCGCGATCGCGGGCCTCGTCGTTTCCGGCAGACGACGCCAGCAGCTCCCCCCGAAGTCGCAGGCGCCGGTCATCACGGCGCCCGGGACCCCACAAGAGCCCCAGGTCGGCGAGGAGGCCGCGCCGCCGACCCAGGAGCCCCGTCGCACCGTCGAGGAGGTCGAACTCCCCGAGGCCGAGGCCGTCCCCGAGACGGTCGAGGCGGTCGAGGCCGAGCAGGTCCCGGCCCTCGAAGTCCCCGAGCCCACCGCCGGCCGGCTGGTCCGGCTCCGCTCCCGGCTCTCCCGCTCGCAGAACACGCTCGGCAAGGGGCTGCTCTCGCTGCTCTCCCGCGAGCACCTCGACGAGGACACCTGGGAGGAGATCGAGGACACCCTGCTGACCTCCGACGTCGGCGTGGCCCCCACCCAGGAGCTGGTCGAGCGGCTGCGCACCCGGGTGAAGGTGCTCGGCACCCGCACCCCGGACGAGCTGCGCGCCCTGCTGCGCGAGGAGCTCGTCGAGCTGATCGGCAAGGACGCCGACCGCACGGTGCACTCCACCAAGCACGAGGACGGCCCGGCCGTCGTCCTGGTGGTCGGCGTCAACGGCGTCGGCAAGACCACCACCACCGGCAAGCTGGCCCGGGTGCTGGTCGCCGACGGTCGCACGGTGGTGCTCGGCGCGGCCGACACCTTCCGGGCCGCCGCCGCCGACCAGCTGCAGACCTGGGGCGAGCGGGTCGGCGCGCGGACCGTCCGCGGCCCCGAGGGCGGCGACCCGGCCTCGGTCGCGTTCGACGCGGTCAAGGAGGGCATCGCCGAGGGCGCCGACACCGTGCTGGTGGACACCGCCGGCCGGCTGCACACCAAGACCGGCCTGATGGACGAGCTGGGCAAGGTCAAGCGGGTCGTGGAGAAGCACGGTCCGGTGGACGAGGTGCTGCTGGTGCTGGACGCCACCACCGGCCAGAACGGTCTGATCCAGGCCCGGGTCTTCGCCGAGGTGGTCGCCATCACCGGCATCGTGCTGACCAAGCTGGACGGCACCGCCAAGGGCGGCATCGTGGTCGCGGTGCAGCGTGAGCTGGGCGTCCCGGTCAAGCTGATCGGGCTCGGCGAGGGTGCCGACGACCTGGCGCCGTTCGAGCCGGGTGCGTTCGTGGACGCACTGATCGGGGACTGAACCCCGTCTTCCCGATGAAGGGTCCGCTCCCGTGGGGGCGGGCCCTTCGGCGTTCCGCCCGAACGGGCGAGCCCGCTCGTCTTGAGCTCCGCCCCGCGCCGAACCCGCCCCGAGCCGAAGGGCCGCGCCGGTGCCGAAAGGGAGAAGGGACGGAGTGACGCAGGAGCGACGGAGCGCCGACCGTCGGCACCGGGTCGAGCGGCCCGGAGGCGAGCGGGCGAAGTTTACGAAGCGAGCCAGGCGGGCTCGGCGCTGCGCTCGCGGCCGCGGTGGCAGGCGTAGGCGAGGGTACCGAGCAGCAGCCGGGCCTCGGGCGGACAACCGGCGTTGTCGCGGGTGGGCCGACGCAGCCAGCGGACCGGGCCGAGGCCGCCGAGCACGGTGGGCGGAGCGGCGACGTAGCTGCCCTCGCCGTGGCAGGTGAGGTCGAGCGCGGCGTCGTCCCAGCCCATCCGGTACAGCAGGTCGGGCAGCCGGAGGGCGGTGCCGGCGGCGACCAGGAACTGCAGCCGGCCGGTGGGCGAGGCCAGCACCGGGCCGACCTGGGTGCCCATGCGCTCCAGCCGGACCAGTGCCTGGAGGCCGGCCTGCTCGGGGACGTCCAGGACGTCGAAGGCGCGGCCGGTGGGGAACAGGACGGAGACGTCCGTCTCGGTGCGGGCCGCCGGCGCGCCGGCGGGGGCGGGGTGCAGACCGGGCGCGGCGCAGTGGGTGGCGCCGCAGTGGCAGCGGGCCGCGGTGGCGGCCGGGCCGGCCGGGTTGCCGACGGTGACCGCCCAGCCCCAGCGACCGGTGTACTCCGCGGCCGCCCGGGACGCGGTCACCCGGGTGCGGCGGCGCGCGCCCAGCGGGGCCAACCGCAGGTGCCCCAGTCGAAGTTCGCCGAACAGGTTGTCCATGCCTCCCCCAACAGGATCTCGTTGCCGATGGTTACGGGATGGTGACTTTGTGTTGATTGTCCGTTGCGTGGTGCGTGGTGCGGTGGCGGCGCGCAGCGCGTGGCGTGCGCCTATTGCGGTGCTGTGCCTCGGGCGCCGCCTTGTGGGGGGCGGTGCCGATGCCGGATCGTCGTCTGCGCGAGGTGGCCGTCGACCGGAGTGGGCGGCAAACTCGCCTGGGGCTGCTGTGGGTTGCAGGTGACGGACGGTGGTGCCGGTGGGGACTTGGCGGCCCGCATATGCCGGACCGCCGGGACTATCCAGTGAAGCGTGTGCGGACTTGGATCGGTTCACTCCTGGGGGTGGCGAAAGGTGGCGTTTCGCCAGGGCCGCTCCCCCGGACCCCGCGCGGGGCATTACGTTCAGCACGCAGACATCGTCGTGGAGTCCGCTTCCGCCCCTGTGGGGGCGGGAGTTGGGGAATCTGACGCCTCGTCCGCGAGGATGGCACACCAGTGCGACGAGTGGTCCGGCAGGCGGTCTCGACAGCACCTCGGAAGCAGCACGTCTGGCAAGAGCCCGCAACCGTCGGGCGGTCACGATCGGGGGCCCCGCAGCAGGGGCCGGGCGGGATGGGGACGTTCCCATGGCAGAGAAGCAACCCAATGAGAAGCTGACCACGTGGTTCGCCCGCAGCGGCTGGTCCAAGGGCGAACTGGCCCGCCAGGTCAACCGCCGGGCCCGCCAGATCGGCGCCCACCACGTGTCCACCGACACCTCGCGGGTGCGGCGCTGGCTCGACGGGGAGCAGCCCCGCGAGCCGATCCCCAAGATCATGTCGGAGTTGTTCTCCGAACGCTTCGGCTCCGTGGTCTCCATCGAGGACCTCGGGCTGCGCGCCGCCATCCCGGTCTCCACCGTGGGCGGCGGCGTCGACCTGCCGTGGAGCGCGCCGCAGACCGTCCAGCTGATCAGCGACTACTCGCGCAGCGACCTGATGCTCAACCGGCGCGGCTTCCTGGGCACTTCGCTCGCCCTCACGGCCGGCGCCGCGCTGATCGAGCCGATGCAGCGCTGGCTCGCCCCCGGCCCGAACGGTACCCCCACCCCGATCCTGACGGCGGCCAACGGCGGCGAGCCGTTCACCGGCCGGCTCTCCGAGCCCGAGCTGGAACTGTTGGAGCAGACCACCGTCATGTTCCGGCAGTGGGACGCGCAGAACGGCGGCGGGCTGCGCCGCAAGGCCGTCGTCGGCCAGCTCCACGAGGTCACCGACCTGCTCCAGGAGACGTACCCCGAACAGACCACCAGGCGGCTGTTCCGGCTCACCGCCGAGCTGGCCCACCTGGCCGGCTGGATGTCCTACGACGTGGGCATGCACCCCAGCGCGCAGAAGTACTACGTGCTGGCGCTGCACGCCGCCAAGGAGGCCGGCGACCGCCCGTTCGGTGCGCTGATCCTCACCGACATGAGCCGCCAGATGATCCACCTCAACCGCGGCGAGGACGCCCTGGAGCTGATCCACCTCGCCCAGTACGGCAGCCGCGACACCGCCACCCCGCGCCAGCAGTCCCTGCTGTACGCGATGGAGGCGCGCGCGTACGCCACCATCGGCGAGGTGAACCGCTGCGCCCGGGCGGTCCGGCTGGCCGAGGACACCTTCACCGACATCCGTGACGGTGACGGCGACCCGGACTGGCTGAAGTTCTTCTCGCCGGCCGAGCTGAACGCCGAGAACGCCCACTCCTTCCGCGACCTCGCCTACCACTCCGACCGGGCCGAGCTGTACGCCTCGATGTCCGCGCCGGTCATGGAGCGGGCGGTCGACCTCTTCCGGCAGGACGGCGACCACGTCCGCTCGTACGCCTTCAACCTGATCGGCATGGCCAGCGTGCACCTGCTGCAGCGGGAGCCGGAGCAGGCCGTGGTGATGGCCGAGCAGGCGGTGGACATCGCCACCAAGGTGCGCTCGGAGCGGCTGAACTCCCGGGTGCGCAAGACCACCGAGGCCGCCGCCGCCCGGTACGGCGGGGTGGACGCGATCAGCCGGCTCAAGGAGCGGGTGGTCCAGGACATCCCGGAGTACGTCTCGGTCGTCTGACCTGCACCGACGCACCTCCCCAGCCCCCACCGACCGTGACGGCCGCCGCCGCCACGGTCGGTGGTGTGTCCGGCACTCCTCGTGCCGCGCGGCGGCACGGTAACCCATCGCACCCGGCGGCACGGCCGTGGTTCACGTAGGCGTAACCCGCGCGTCGCCGTCGTCACGGTCGCGAAACACCGGGCCGCATCGGCCGAAACCCGCCTTCGGCACGCTCCTTCCCATCGCCGACACCCCGGGTGGCACGGGACAGGTATCCCGGGTGTGGAGCGGCTTCCATTCATGAGGAGACGCCGATGCCGGACGGCTTCAGCGCGGGTGATACCGCCTTCGTGCTCATTTGCGCGGCCCTGGTCATGGTGATGACCCCGGGCCTGGCCTTCTTCTACGGGGGCATGGTCAGGGCCAAGAGCACCCTCAACATGCTGGCGATGAGCTTCCTCTCGCTGGGCATCGTCAGCGTGCTCTGGGTCCTCTACGGGTACTCGCTCAGCTTCGGCCCCGACGCGGGTGCCGGGCTGATCGGCAACCTGGACTTCCTCGGGATGCACGGCATCGGGCTGAACGACCTGACCGGGACGATCCCGGTCACCGCGTTCTCCGCCTTCCAGCTGATGTTCGCGATCATCACCCCGGCGCTGATCAGCGGGGCCGTCGCGGACCGCGCCAAGTTCACCGCCTGGGGACTGTTCATCGCACTCTGGGTGACCGTCGTCTACTTCCCGGTCGCGCACTGGGTCTTCTTCTTCGACGGCGGCAACGGCGGCTGGCTCGGGGACCGCAACGGCGTGATCGACTTCGCCGGCGGCACCGCGGTGCACATCAACGCCGGTGTCGCGGGCCTGGCGCTCTGCCTGGTGCTGGGCAAGCGGGTCGGCTTCCGGAAGGACCCGATGCGCCCGCACAGCCTGCCGCTGGTGATGCTCGGCTCCGGGCTGCTCTGGTTCGGCTGGTTCGGCTTCAACGCCGGCTCGGCCCTGGCCGCCAACGGCGTCGCCGCGATGGCCCTGGTCAACACCCAGGTGGCCACGGCGGCCGCGCTGCTCGGCTGGCTGATCTACGAGAAGCTGCGGCACGGCGCGTTCACCACGCTGGGCGCCGCCTCCGGCGCGGTGGCCGGTCTGGTCGCCATCACCCCCGCCTGCGGCTCGGTCAGCCCGCTCGGCGCGGTCGCGATCGGCCTGATCGCCGGTGCCGTCTGCGCCGCGGCGATCAGCCTCAAGTACCGCTTCGGCTTCGACGACTCGCTCGACGTGGTCGGTGTGCACGCGGTCGGCGGCGCCATCGGCTCGCTGCTGGTCGGGCTCTTCGCCACCGGCACCGTCGGCCAGAGCGCCAAGGGCCTGTTCTACGGCGGCGGCCTGGAGCAGCTCGGCAAGCAGGCGATGGGCGTGGCCGTGGTCGGCGCCTACTCCTTCGTCCTCTCCTGGCTGCTGGCCAAGGCGATCGACAGCACGATCGGCTTCCGGGTCGCCGAGGAGGTCGAGGTCGCCGGTATCGACCAGGCCGAGCACGCCGAGTCCGCCTACGACTTCAGCGCGCTGGGCTCCGGTCCGGCCAGGATCGCCCCCGCCCCGGCGGTGGCCGTGGTCGCCGAGTCCGCCCCCGGCACCGCCCCCAGGACCGCTGACAAGAACGCCGAGAAGACCGAGGTCGACGCCTGATGAAGCTCATCACCGCAGTCATCAAGCCGCACCGCCTGGACGATGTGAAGGCCGCCCTGCAGGCCTTCGGCGTGCACGGCCTGACCGTCACCGAGGCCAGTGGTTACGGCCGGCAGCGCGGCCACACCGAGGTCTACCGTGGCGCGGAGTACACCGTGGACCTGGTGCCCAAGGTCAGAATCGAGGTCCTGGTCGAGGACGACGACGCCGACCAGCTGATCGACGTCCTGGTGAAGGCCGCCCGGACCGGCAAGATCGGCGACGGCAAGGTCTGGAGCGTTCCGGTCGAGACCGCGGTCCGGGTCCGGACCGGTGAGCGCGGCCCCGACGCCCTCTGACCGGGACCCCCTCCCCCCGGGACAGGGCCTAGCATTCAGCACGATCCCGCAGGCGGGCCCGTGACCACCCCGTGGTCGCGGGTCCGCTGACGGCGTATCAGCGCTCTTCGTTCGAATCGGTGCTCCTCGCTCGAAATCAGCGCTCACGCTCAACCGGACGACGACGGACGGGGACCCCGTATGACCACGCAGCCCGACCCGCCCTCCCGGCCCGCCGCCGGGCCCGGGACCTCCTCCGGTGACCCGGCCGGGGGCGACGGCCCGACCGACCACGCCACCGCCCGTGCCCGGCTGCTGGACACGCCCGGTCTCGCCGGCACCGCCCGCCGCACCGCGCTGGCCGCGCTCACCGACGACTGGCTGGCCGGCCTTCTCGCGGCGGCCGGTGCCCCCGCCGGCGTCGCCCTGGTCGCGGTCGGCGGCTACGGGCGGGGCGAACTCTCCCCGCGCAGCGACCTCGACATCCTGCTGCTGCACGACGGCCCGCTCGACCCGGAGCTGCCCGAACGCGTCTGGTACCCGGTCTGGGACGCCGGTGCCTCCCTCGACCACTCCGTCCGCACCCCCGCCGAGGCCCGGACCGTCGCCGCCGCCGATCTCAAGGCCCAGCTCGGCCTGCTCGACGCCCGGCACATCGCCGGTGACCCGGCCCTCACCGCGGGGCTGCGCTCCGCCGTCCTCGCCGACTGGCGCACCGGCGCCCCGAACCGCCTGCCCGAGCTGCGCGAACTCGGCCGCGAGCGGGCCGAGCGGCACGGCGAGCTCTCCTTCCTGCTGGAGCCGGACCTCAAGGAGGCCCGGGGCGGCCTGCGCGACGTGGTCGCGCTGAACGCGATCGCCGCCACCTGGCTGGCCGACGCCCCGCGCGACGGCCTGGACGCCGCCGCGCTGCGGCTGTCCGACGTCCGGGACGCGCTGCACCTGGTCACCGGCCGGGCCACCGAGCGGCTCAGCCTGCAGGACCAGGACCAGGTCGCCGAACGGCTCGGTGTGCTGGACGCCGACACCCTGCTGCGCCAGGTGTACGAGGCCGCGCGGACCGTCGCCTACGCGAGTGACGTCACCTGGCGGGCGGTGGACCGGGTGCTGGCCGCCCGCACCACCCGGGGCCGGCGCTCCTCCCGGCTCTCCTTCCCGTTCACCGGCACCGGACGGGGCGCCGGCGCGGTGGCCCGCGGCGCCGTCCAGCGCCGCCCGCTCGCCGAGGGCGTGGTCGAGCAGGACGGCGAGGCGGTGCTCGCCCAGGGCGCCCGCCCGGCCGCCGACCCGGTGCTGCCGCTGCGCGCCGCGGCCGCGGCGGCCCAGAACGGGCTCACCATCTCCTACGCGACGGTGCGTCGGCTGGCCGCCGAGTGCCGCCCGCTGCCGGTGCCCTGGCCGGACGAGGCGCGCGAGCAGCTGGTCACCCTGCTCGGCGCCGGCGAGGCCTGCCTACCGGTCTGGGAGGCGCTGGAGGCGGAGGGCCTGATCACCCGGTTGCTGCCGGACTGGGAGCGCGTCCGCTGCCGCCCCCAGCGCAACGCCGTGCACCGCTGGACCGTCGACCGGCACCTGGTGGAGACGGCCGTGCGGGCCGCCGCGATGACCCGTCGGGTGGCCCGGCCGGACCTCCTGCTGGTCGCGGCCCTGCTGCACGACATCGGCAAGGGCTGGCCCGGCGACCACAGCGAGGCGGGCGAGGTGATCGTCCGCGACGTGGCCGTCCGGATGGGCTTCGACCACGAGTCCGTCGAGACCCTGGCCGTGCTGGTCCGCCACCACCTGACCCTGGTGGACACCGCGACCCGGCGGGATCCGGACGACCCCGCCACCGTGGAGGCGATCACCAAGGTGGTCGCCACCCTGCCGCAGCTGGAGCTGCTGCACGCGCTGACCGAGGCCGACGCGACCGCCACCGGCCCGGCGGCCTGGAGCCGCTGGCGGGCCTCGCTGGTGGACGGGCTGGCGGCCCGGGCCGCCGCTCAGCTGGCCGGCGCGTACCCGTCGCCGGCCCCGGGCCGTTGGGGCTCCCACGCGGGGGAGGCGGCGCCGACCGCGGAACAGGAGCGGCTCGCCGTCGAGGCCGCCCGGACGGCCGGTCCGGCGCTCTCCCTGCTGGCCCAGGCCGAGGTCGACGAGCCGGGCACCGAAGCGATGGGCGTGCGGCTGACCCTCGCCGTACCCGACCGGCCGGGCCTGCTCGGCACGGTCGCCGGGGTGCTGGCCCTGCACCGGCTGACCGTCCGCTCGGCGGGCCTGCGCGAGCTGGACCCGATCGGCGCCGGCCCGGTGCTGCTGCTCTCCTGGACGGTGGCGGCCGAGTTCGGCGAGCTGCCGGAGGCGGCCCGGCTCCGGGCCGACCTGCGCCGGGCGCTGGACGGGTCGCTGGACGTCTCGCGCCGGCTCGCCGAGCGCGACGCGGCCGCCCCGCGCCGGCGCGGCATCCCCACCCCGCCGCCGCTGGTCGCGGTGGCGCCCGCGGTGGCCTCGGCCACGGCGACCGTGCTGGAGGTGCGCGCCCACGACGCCCCCGGCCTGCTGCACCGGATCGGGCGGGCGCTGGACGGCGCCGGCGTCCGGGTGCGGACGGCACACGTCAGCACGCTCGGCGCGGAGGCCGTGGACTCCTTCTACCTGACCGACCAGGCGGGCCGGCCGCTCGCCGCCCAGCGGGCCGGGGAGGTGGCGGCGGCCGTCCGGGCGGCGCTGGGCTGAGCACGCCCCGCCGGGGCGGGCGGCCCTTCCGTTCCGGGCGGCGCCGGACGGCGGCGGCCCGCCGGAGCGCCCCCGTCGGAGCGCCCCCGGGGCCGGTTCGCCCGGGGGTGGAGACCGTTGCCAGGGCGGCCGGATACGCTTGGGGGCGACGACCGTACTGATACCGATGCCGCAAGGGACCCGCGACGACGTGTTCGACACCCTTTCCGATCGCCTCGCAGCGACGTTCAAGAACCTCCGGGGCAAGGGCCGCCTCAGCGAGGCGGACATCGACGCCACCACCCGCGAGATCCGCATCGCGCTGCTGGAGGCGGACGTCGCGCTGCCGGTCGTGCGGGCCTTCATCAAGAAGGTCAAGGAGCGGGCCCTCGGCGCGGAGGTCTCCGGCGCGCTGAACCCCGCCCAGCAGATCATCAAGATCGTCAACGAGGAGCTCATCGCCATCCTCGGTGGCGAGACCCGCCGGGTGAAGTTCGCCAAGAGCGGCCCGACGGTGATCATGCTCGCCGGCCTCCAGGGCGCCGGTAAGACCACCCTCGCGGGCAAGCTCGGCCACTGGCTGAAGCAGCAGAAGCACACCCCGCTGCTGGTCGCCTGCGACCTCCAGCGCCCCAACGCCGTCAACCAGCTCCAGGTGGTCGCCGAGCGCGCCGGCGTGGCCTTCTACGGCCCGCAGCCGGGCAACGGCGTCGGCGACCCGGTGCAGGTCGCCCGCGACTCGATCGAGTACGCCAAGCAGAAGCAGTACGACGTCGTCGTCGTCGACACCGCCGGCCGTCTGGGCATCGACGCCGAGCTGATGCAGCAGGCCGCCGACATCCGGGCCGCGGTCGACCCGGACGAGGTCCTGTTCGTCGTCGACGCGATGATCGGCCAGGACGCGGTCACCACCGCGCAGGCCTTCCTCGACGGCGTCGACTTCACCGGCGTGGTGCTCTCCAAGCTCGACGGTGACGCCCGCGGTGGCGCCGCCCTGTCGGTCGCGCACGTCACCGGCCGGCAGATCATGTTCGCCTCCAACGGCGAGAAGGTCGACGACTTCGACGCCTTCCACCCGGACCGGATGGCCTCGCGCATCCTCGGCATGGGCGACATGCTGTCGCTGATCGAGAAGGCCGAGCAGACCTTCTCGCAGGCCGAGGCCGAGAAGATCGCCTCCAAGCTGCAGGGCGGCGGCAAGGACTTCACGCTCGACGACTTCCTGGACCAGCTGGAGCAGGTCCGGAAGATGGGCTCGATCTCCAAGCTGCTGGGCATGCTGCCCGGCATGGGCCAGATCCGCGAGCAGATCAACAACATCGACGACAAGGACGTCGACCGGGTCGGCGCCATCATCAAGTCGATGACCCCGGCCGAGCGGACCGACCCGAAGCTCATCAACGGCTCGCGCCGGCTGCGCATCGCCAAGGGTTCCGGTGTCCAGGTCGGCGAGGTCAACAACCTGGTCGAGCGGTTCTTCGAGGCCCGCAAGATGATGTCGGCGATGGCCTCCGGCAAGGGCATCCCCGGCATGCCGGGCATCCCGGGGATGGGCGGCGGCTCGAAGAAGTCCGCCAAGAAGGCCCCGGCGGCCAAGGGGAAGCGCAAGAGCGGCAACCCGCTGAAGCGGGCCCAGGAGGAGGCCGCGGCCGCCGAGCGCCGCGCGCTCGGCCCGGGCGCCGGCCAGGCTCCGGCCCAGGGCGGGGCGTTCGGCCTGGGCGCGGGCAAGGGCCCGGCCGACTTCGAGCTGCCCAAGGAGTTCAAGGACCTGCTGTAGGTCCGCCCGCCCCGTGCGTCCGGCCCCGCGGCCGGCGCGCCCGTCGGGCACGAGTGCGGCCCGCCGCCCCGGTACATCCCGGGCGGCGGGCCGTTCGCATGTCCGATGATGGTGGGGTGAGAGTGACGATCAGGGCCCCGCGGGCCGAGGACGAGGTTGTGTACGCCGAAGCGGTCCGCCGGTCCGCCGAGCACATCGGGCGGTGGAACCCGGTCGAGCCGAACGGGCTTCCCGACCTCCTGGAGCGCCAGGGTGCCGGTCTGCGGACCTTCCTGATCATCGATCAGGCGACCGGCGGGCTGGTCGGCAAGGTGAACGTCGCCAACATCGTGATGGGCCGGTTCTGCAACGCCGCGCTCGGCTACGACTCGTACCTGCCGTTCGCCGGGACGGGCCGGATGGCCGAGGGCATGCGGCTGGTGGTGGACCGCTGCTTCGCCCCGCAGGCGGCCGGCGGCCTCGGCCTGCACCGGTTGGAGATCAACGTGCAGCCGGACAACGGGCGTTCGATCGGGCTGGCCAAGCGGCTGGGGTTCCGGCACGAGGGGTACACGCCCCGGATGCTGTTCCTGAGCGGTGCCTGGCGGGACCACGAGCGGTTCGCGCTGACCTCCGAGGAGTGGCCCGGGCCGGGGGAGTAGCGGGCGCCCGGGCGGGGGGTTCGGGGCGCGGCGTTGCGGCTGTATCGCCCGAGTGAATGTCCGTATTGTCCGACAGGTGACCGATCCCGTGCCGCCGCGCCAGACCCCCGACCAGCCCTGGCGCTCCGAGGGCGCCCCACCCCCGCCGCCGCCCCGCCGCAGGATGCCCGGCGGCTGGACGGGTCTCGTGCTCACCGCCCTCGTGGTGTTCCTGATCACCGACCTGCTGCTGTCCTTCTTCGGCACCGCCGGCGCGACCACGATCTCCTACACCGAGTTCAACAACCAGCTGAACAACGGCAACATCACCAAGATCTACTCCAAGGGCGACTCCATCGAGGGCACCCTCAAGAACGCGGCGCCCAAACCGGACGGCGGCAAGGGCGACTACACCGAGTTCGACACCCAGCGCCCGTCCTTCGCCGGCGACAGCCTCTGGACCACCCTCCAGCAGCAGGGCGTCGAGGTCACCGCCAAGCCGGTGGTCCAGCAGCGCAGCTTCCTCGCCAACCTGCTGATCTCGCTCGCGCCGATGCTGCTGCTGATCCTGATCTGGGTGCTGCTCGCCCGCCGGATGGCCGGTGGCATGGGCGCCGGCGCACTCGGCCGCAAGGCCCCGCCCAAGCCGATCACCGCCGAGCCGGGCAAACGCACCACCTTCGCCGACGTGGCCGGCATCGACGAGGTCGAGGCCGAACTCGCCGAGGTGGTCGACTTCCTGAAGAACCCGCAGCAGTACCGCCGGCTCGGCGCCAAGATGCCGCGCGGTGTGCTGCTCGCCGGTCCGCCCGGCACCGGCAAGACCCTGCTGGCCCGGGCCGTCGCCGGCGAGGCCGACGTGCCGTTCTTCTCGGCCTCCGCCTCGGAGTTCATCGAGATGATCGTCGGCGTCGGCGCCGGCCGGGTCCGGGAGCTGTTCGCGGAGGCCCGCAAGGTCGCCCCCGCGATCGTCTTCATCGACGAGATCGACACCATCGGCCGCCAGCGCGGTGGCAGCGGCGCAATGGGCGGCCACGACGAGCGCGAGCAGACGCTCAACCAGATCCTGACCGAGATGGACGGCTTCACCGGCTCCGAGGGCGTCATCGTCATCGCCGCCACCAACCGGGCGGACGTGCTCGACCCGGCCCTGCTGCGCCCCGGCCGGTTCGACCGGCGGATCACCGTCAGTCCGCCGGACCGCGACGGCCGCGCGGCCATCCTGCGCATCCACACCCGGACCGTCCCGCTCGCCGGGGACACCGATCTCAACCGGCTGGCCAAGGTCACCCCCGGCATGACCGGCGCCGAACTGGCCAACCTGGTCAACGAGGCCGCCCTGCTCGCCGTCAAGCGCAAGCAGGACGCGGTGGGGGAGCGGGACCTCTCGGACGCACTGGAGAAGGTCCAGCTGGGCGCCGTCCGGCCGCTGGTCATGCCGCAGGTCGAGCGGGAGCGCACGGCGTACCACGAGAGCGGCCACGCCCTGCTCGGCATGCTCCAGCCGGGAGCCGACCCGGTCCGCAAGATCACCATCGTGCCGCGCGGCCGCGCCCTCGGCGTCACCCTGTCCACCCCCGAGACCGACCGCTACTCGTACACCGAGCCCTACCTGCGCGGCCGGATCATCGGTGCGCTCGGCGGGATGGCCGCCGAGCAGGTGGTCTACGGCGTGATCACCACCGGCGCGGAGAGCGATCTGGAGCAGGTCACCAACATCGCCCGCGGGATGGCCGGCCGCTGGGGCATGAGCGAGCGGGTCGGTCGGCTCACCGCCGTCCCCTCCGACCCGCAGGGCGCGTACGGACTCTCCGCCGCGCCGACCACGCTGGACGCGGTCGACGAGGAGGCCCGGCGGATCGTCGCCGAGTGCTACGAGGAGGCGGTGCGGCTGCTGACCGAGCAGCGGGCCCGGCTGGACGCGCTGGCGGCGGCGCTGCTGGAGGGCGAGACGCTGGACGAGGAGGCGGCCTACCGGGCCGCCGGGGTGCCCCGGAAGGCGCTCGACCAGGCGTGATCCGGCCGAACGGGGGCGTCCGCGACGGCTGCGGGCGCCCCCGCCCGGTGTCTTCGACGTGCCGGGTGTGTCCGATGTGCGGTGTGTGTCCGACGTGCCGGGTGTCTCCGACGCGCGGTGTGTGTCCGCCGTGCCTGGTCTTCGAGGTGCGGTCGTCTCCGGGCTGCCGGGGTCGCCGGGACCGGGCGGGTCACCGGGGCTGATCGGCGACCAGGTACCGGAAGACGTTCTCCATCCGGACCGAGCCGTCCGGGCGCAGGTACGGATGCAGTGCCTCCTCCAGCTCCTTCGCCACCAGTGACAGCCCGGAGAACTCCGCCGCCGCGTCGTACAGGCCGGTGGAGAGCAGCCCGCGCACCGCGCTGTCCAGGTCCGGATAGGCGAACGGGCAGCTCACCCTGCCACTGCCGGCCGGGCGCAGGCGGGCCGGTGCGAGCAGGTCCTCCAGGGCCCCGGGCGTGCTCAGCCCGAACGGATCGCGCGCGGTGGTGCGCCCGGCCATCCGCCGGGCCACGTCCAGGACGGACGCGCTCTCGCAACGCTCCGACGGCCCCCAGGCGGCCAGCACCACGTGCCCGCCCCGAAGTGTCAGCCGTGCCGCCTCGGTCACCACGCGCTGCGGATCGGCGGCCCCCGGCAACTGCTCGAAAACCGTGACCAGCGAATAGGCCGAGCGGGGGACGGCCGCCGCCGGCCGGGCGCCCCCGCCGACCTGCAGTCGGCGGCCCCTCGCCAGCTCGCGCAGCTCGTCGTGCGGCTCCAGGCCGGCGACCTGGGCACCCCGCTCGGCGGCGAGCAACAGTGCCAGGCCGGAGCGGCAGCCCAGGCCCAGCACGCTGGTCGCCGGGCCGACCTCCAGCCGGGCGTACACCGCCTCGTAGAGCGGCACCAGCATGCGTTCCTGGATCTCCGCCCAGTCGCGCGCCCGCGCGGGCCAGGCGTTCGCGGACTGCCGGTCGTGCGGTCGTGCGCCTGCGGGTCGTACGGTCGTGCCGGTCGTTCGAGCTGAAGCCATCGCGGCCTCCCATCCGGTCCTTCGGTGTCCTGCTACGGCTCCCCCAAAGTCCCGCCCCACTCCAGCGAACAGCGGCTCGGGCGCGGCGTCCAGAGGGGTGCAGGGTGGTGCGCGCGTGTCGCGGTCGTGCGCCCCCTGGCGGAGCCGGGGCGCCCTTCGCCCGACGCGCCGGTCGGGCGCCGTCGCGGCCCGGGCGGGACGGGGACTGCTTGCGGGCGAACGGGTTCCGCGGAACGGATTCGAAGTCAGGCCCCTTGGCCCCGTACCATTCGCCCCATGGCAAAGGCACCCGTTCTCACCCCCCAGGCGGACGACTTCCCGCGCTGGTACCAGGACCTCATCAACAAGGCCGAGCTGGCCGACAACGGTCCGGTGCGCGGCACCATGGTCATCCGACCGTACGGCTACGGCCTGTGGGAGCGGATGCAGCAGGAGATGGACGCCCGCATCAAGAAGGCAGGCGCGCAGAACGCCTACTTCCCGATGTTCATCCCGCAGTCGTACCTGACCAAGGAAGCGGAGCACGTCGAGGGCTTCGCCCCCGAGCTCGCCGTGGTCACCCACGGTGGCGGCAAGCTGCTGGACGAGCCCGTCGTCGTCCGGCCCACCTCCGAGACCATCATCAACGAGTACTTCTCGAAGTGGGTGCAGAGCCACCGCGACCTGCCCCTGCTGATCAACCAGTGGGCCAACGTGGTCCGCTGGGAGCTGCGCCCGCGGGTCTTCCTGCGCACCACCGAGTTCCTCTGGCAGGAGGGCCACACCGCCCACGCCACGTACGAGGACGCCCGCGAGTACGCCTCGATGATCCACACCCAGGTCTACGGCGACTTCATGACCAACGTGCTCGGCATCGACGTCGTGCTCGGCCGCAAGACCGCCAAGGAGCGTTTCGCCGGCGCGATCAACACCCTCACCCTCGAGGGCATGATGGGCGACGGCAAGGCGCTGCAGATGGGCACCAGCCACGAGCTGGGCCAGAACTTCGCCAAGGCGTTCAACACCACCTACCAGCTCCAGGGCGCCGAGCGCGAGTACGTCTGGCAGACCTCCTGGGGCGTCTCGACCCGTATGGTCGGCGGCCTGATCATGTCCCACGGCGACGACAACGGCCTGCGGGTGCCCCCGCGCCTGGCCGCCGTCCAGGCCGTCGTCCTCGCGATCAAGGGCGACGACGCGGTCATCGCCAAGGTGCGCGAGATCGGCGCCCGGCTGGAGGCCGTCGGCATCCGGGTGGTCGTCGACGACCGCACCGACACCCCGTTCGGCCGCCGTGCCGTGGACTGGGAGCTCAAGGGCGTGCCGCTGCGCATCGAGGTCGGCCCGCGCGACCTGGAGAACGGCACCGCGATGCTGGCCCGCCGGATCCCCGGGGGCAAGGAGCCGGTCTCGATCGACGCGCTCGCCGAGCTGCTCCCGGGCATCCTGGAGGAGGACCAGGCGCTGCTGCTGCGCCAGTCCCGCGAGCGCCGTGAGGCCCGCACGGTCGACGTGACGAACCTCGACGAGGCCGTCGAGGCCGCCGCCACCGGCTGGGGCCGGATCTCCTGGGCCGAGCTGGGCCCGGAGGGTGAGGCCAAGCTGGCCGAGCAGGGCGTCTCGGTGCGCTGCATCGTCGCCGCCGACGGCTCGGTGCCGCAGACGGACGACCAGGACGGCAACATCGCGATCGTCGCACGCGCCTACTGACCGGCGCGTGCATCCGCCGGCGCGCCGACCGCGGCGCGCCGGCGGCGGTGTGTCGACGGACGTTCGGCACCTCGGACGCGTCGACGGATGCCGGTGGTCGGCGGTGTCGGAAACCGACAGGTACTGGCGATTGCTGGCGATTGCTGGCGGCCGGTGGCAATGATCCGGTAGCTGCCCGACAACCGTCGGACATCCGTCGGACATCCGGTCGACAACCGCCGTCGGAAATTCCGGCGGTAACCGTCCGGGGTCCGTCTCACCAGTCGACATCCCTACTGGCCGGTCAACTGCCGGTATTAACGGAATAGCGGTACGGTGTACGGCCCGTGGCCCTGTCAACTCGACAGGACCGCGGGCCGTACGTCCTGGGGGCGACAGCCCGTCCCCCGGACGGAAAATGACGAGGCCCGCCGAGCTGCGACGGGCCCAAACCGGCAGGGGGTTGGTCTTGCGTCAGATCCGGAACGCGCATTTCGCGCGGGCTCGTACATTCCTGAGAGTTTCCTGGGAATTCCAGGCGAACGGGAACACGCGGAACATCGGCTCGCACTCCATCGTTGGTCTAGCGTGAGCACGACACAGCCCCTCGTTCTCGCGGCCGAACTGGCCGCCGCCTGGAGTGACATCCAGGCCTTCCATCAGGATCTCCCCGACCTCGCCTCGCCCGAGGCGTTGATCGGCGAATCCTCCTCGGCCTGTGGCACGCGGCTCGGTTTCGAGCGGCTCCTCCACGAGGCTGCCCACGGTCTGGCCGCGGCCCGGGACATCCGGGACACCTCGCGGGCCGGCCGCTACCACAACCGGCGCTTCCTGCTCCTGGCTTCCGAGCTGGGCCTGGCGCACCCGGTCGAGCCGCACGCGAGCAGCGGCTTCTCCCAGGTGACCATGCTCAAGGAGACGCAGGAGCGGTACGCCGAGACCATCGAACGCCTGGATCGCGCCCTCGGCGCCCACCAGGAGGCGGTGGCCGGCGACGGTGTGTCGCGCGCCTTCCGCGGCCCGGCCGCCCGACACGGTTCCTCCGGGGGCGGCGTCCGGGTCAAGGCGGTCTGCGGATGCGGGCGGAACGTCCGCGTCGTGCCGTCGGTGCTCGCGCAGGCGTCCATCGTCTGCGGTGCCTGCCAGCAGCCGTTCAAGATCGCGTAGCGTGGGGAGCCGGCCGGCGACTGTGCGGGCAGCGCGTCCGGCCGGAGCGATCGACGGCCCTGGTCGGCAGGGCTGATCGGCACGGCCGATCGACAGCCCTGATCGACCTCTGTGGTGTGTTGGGCTGACCGGGAGCGGGGGCTCCCGGTCGGACCGGTTCCCTCCGGGGCGGCCTCGGGCCCTCCGATTCTCGGCGGCCCCGCTTCGGCGCTTCGCTCCCTCCGCCGCCTTCTTCGGCTTCTTCGACGTCGGCTGTCTCGTCGGCGCCCGGCCCGTTCGACCGGCCTTTCCGGTCCGGGTCGGTCCCGTCTGGCCCTGTCCGGTGCCCTTCGGCTGCTCTCCAGGCCGACCGGCCGTCCTTCGCTCCGTCTCGATCCTTTCTCGGACCGCGCCCCGTCGGGGTTGTCCCGGCCGGGTTCCTGCGGTCCGTATGCGGCCCGTGGGTGGATGCGTACGTGGTCCGTGTGCGGGTCGGCGCGTGCTCCGCGCGCGGCCGGCCGGGGTCGGGCCGTGCGGGCGGCGTCGAGGCGGTTCGCGCCGGTATGGCAGAATGGACAGCTGAGTACTCGGCAGCCGAGCAGGACCCCTCTCTCCTACGGCTGGCGTGTCCCTTGAACGGCCAGCCTCGCAACCCCACGCGACGGTGCGGCCGCTCACCCACGTCAACACCAGGAGAATCCACTCCCGTGGCAGTCAAGATCAAGCTCAAGCGTCTCGGCAAGATTCGCTCCCCGCACTACCGCATCGTCGTCGCCGACGCCCGCACCAAGCGTGACGGTCGCGCGATCGAGGAGATCGGCATCTACCAGCCGACCTACAACCCCTCGAAGATCGAGGTCGACGGCGAGCGCGCCCAGTACTGGCTGTCCGTCGGCGCCCAGCCGACCGAGCCGGTGCTCGCCATCCTCAAGCTGACCGGCGACTGGCAGAAGTTCAAGGGTCTGCCGGCTCCGGCGCCCCTGCTCGTTGCCGAGCCCAAGGTCGAGGACTTCTCGCACCTGTTCGCGAAGGCCGTTGCCGGCTTCGAGGACGCCACCACCGGTGTTGCCATCACCCCGAAGGCCAAGAAGTCGGACAAGGCCGAGGCTGACGCCGACGCCGCCGCCGAGGCCTGATCGTGATCGAGGACGCCCTCGACCACCTGGTGAAGGGCATCGTCGAGCACCCCGACGAGGTGCAGGTGCGTTCGCGCAACCTGCGTCGGGGTAACACCATCGAGGTGCGTGTGCACCCCGATGACCTCGGCAAGGTGATCGGCCGGGGCGGCCGCACGGCGCGCGCACTGCGCACCGTGGTCGGCGCCCTCGGCGGTCGCAACGTCCGGGTCGACCTGGTCGACGTGGACAGCATTCGCTGACGCTGCTGCTCGTTCAGCCGCCAGGCTTGAGGCCGACCGGGACGCATGTCGTCCCGGTCGGCCTCTCCTTTTTCCCAGCAGCTTTCTCGCAGCGCCCTCGCCTTCCCGGCCCTGCACTCCCGGCACCAGCACCCAGCGCCGGCACCCAGTACCCAGTACCCAGTACCCAGTACCCAGCACCCATCCAGGAGAACGATCACCGTGCAGCTCGTCGTCGGCAAGATCGGCCGCGCCCACGGCATCAGGGGGGACGTCAGCGTCGAGGTCCGCACCGACGAGCCGGAGCTCCGGCTCGGCCCCGGTGCCGTCCTGCTCACCGACCCCGCGTCGGCCGGACCGCTGACCGTCGAGTCCGGCAAGGTGCACAGCGGCCGGCTGCTGCTGCGTTTCGCCGGTGTCAAGGACCGCAACGACGCGGAGGCGCTGCGCGGCACCATCCTGATCGCCGAGATCGATCCGGAGGAGAGCCCCGAGGACCCGGAGGAGTACTACGACCACCAGCTGATCGGTCTGGACGTGGTCCTGCTCGACGGCACCCCGGTCGGTGAGCTCACCGAGGTCGTCCACCTCCCGTACCAGGACCTGCTCACGGTGGAGAAGCCCGACGGGACCGAGGTGCTGGTGCCGTTCGTCACCCGCATCGTGCCGACCATCGACCTGGAGAACCAGCGCATCGTGATCGACCCGCCGGGCGGCCTGATCGACCCTGAGCAGGCCGAGGTCGTGCGGGACGAGTCGAACGGCTCGGACGAGTCGGATGAGTCGGACGAGTCGGGTCGGTCGGCGGATCCGGAGGAGTCGGAGTGACCGCCGAGGAGCTCTCCCCGCAGGAGCCGACCGCAGTCCAGGAGCCCACCGCAGTGCAGGAGCAGCCCGTCGTGCAGGGGCAGCCTGCGACGCAGGGTGTCCAGGACGGGATGCGGATCGATGTCGTCACGATCTTTCCCGAGTACCTCGAGCCGCTGAACATCTCCCTGGTCGGCAAGGCCCGCGCGCGCGGCCAGCTCGATGTGCACGTCCACGACCTGCGCGAGTGGACGTACGACATCCACCGGACGGTCGACGACAGCCCGTACGGCGGCGGCCCCGGCATGGTGATGAAGCCCGAGCCGTGGGGCGAGGCGCTGGACGGCGTGCTGAGCCGGGGCCCCGAGGGAGAGGTGCCCACGCTGGTGGTGCCCACCCCGAGCGGGCGCCCGTTCACCCAGGAGCTCGCGCAGGAACTCGCCGGGCGTCCGTGGCTCACCTTCACCCCCGCCCGGTACGAGGGCATCGACCGGCGAGTGATCGAGGAGGCGGCCACCCGGATGCCGGTGGTCGAGGTGTCGATCGGCGACTACGTCCTGGCCGGCGGCGAGGTCGCCGTTCTGGTGATGGTCGAGGCGATCGCCCGGCTGCTGCCCGGGGTGCTCGGCAATGCCGAGTCCCACCGGGACGATTCCTTCGCGCCCGGTGCCATGGCCGACCTGCTGGAGGGTCCGGTCTACACCAAGCCCGCCGAGTGGCGCGGTCGGAGCGTCCCGGACGTGCTGCTCAGCGGCAACCACGGTCGGATCGCCCGCTGGCGCCGAGAACAGGCCTTCGCCCGGACCCTGGCGAACCGGCCCGATCTGGTCGAGCGCTGGCAGTACGGCAGCTTCGACAAGAAGGAGCGCGAGGCTCTGAGCATTCTCGGCCTGGCCTGGGACGAGCGGCTCGGCCGATTTCGGTCTGTGGTCGATGGTGTGGAAGAATAGGTCGCTGCTGTCTGTCGCTGGGTCCCTCTCGTAGGGGTCACGTGGTCCGGTGCCCCCGCCACGGGGGGATCATCGCCAGCCGATGCGGCCCGCAGCTAACCCCATTGTGACGAACTTCCGTGGGCGGCCCGTGGCGCCTGCGATGGAGAGCAACATGAGCAACAAGCTCGCTGCTGTCGACGCGGCCTCGCTGCGTAGCGACATTCCGGCCTTCCGCGCCGGTGACACCCTGAAGGTCCACGTCCGGGTCATCGAGGGCAACCGCTCTCGTGTCCAGGTCTTCCAGGGCGTCGTCATCCGCCGCCACGGCGCCGGTGTCGGCGAGACCTTCACCGTTCGCAAGGTCAGCTTCAACGTCGGCGTGGAGCGCACCTTCCCGGTGCACACCCCGGTCGTCGAGAAGATCGAGGTCGTGACCCGCGGTGCGGTTCGCCGCGCCAAGCTGTACTACCTGCGTGACCTCCGCGGCAAGGCCGCGAAGATCAAGGAGAAGCGCGACCGCTGATCCACCGGCCCCCGGTTCTTCCGGGGGATCGGAGCGCTCTAGGGGGCGCGGCTGCCGCACGGTAAGCTCAGCCCCCGATGAGCACGCACGAACCATCCGCGGACCGCGACGGCTGTCCCGCACCCACCGGTGCGGACTCGCCGTCGCGGTCCGCGGCCGTTTCCGCAGTCGTACCTGCTGTACCTGCGGTGGAGCCGCCGGTTGAGCCGGCCGCTGGGCCGGGCCCCCGGTCGGCCACCGAGGCGCCCCGGGAGGCTGCCCGGGGGACCGAGCAGGATGCGGACGGCGACCCGGCGGACGAGCCGGGGGCGTCGCCCCGTTCGCGCTCGCGTGAGCTCCTTCTGCTGGCGGGTACTTGCCTGCTCGCCCTGCTCCTGGTGAACGCCTTCGTGGCACGGCCGTTCGCGGTCCCGTCGGGGTCGATGGAGAACAGCCTGCGTACGGGCGACCGCCTGATCGCGAACCAGCTGGCCTACTCCTTCGGGGGCCATCCGCAGCGCGGCGATGTCGTGGTCTTCGACGGGACGGGTTCCTTTCGGCGTGGATCGGCCGAGCCGACCGGGTTCGGAGGGGCGTTGCGCACGCTCGGTCGGGACCTCGGACTGGCACCGGCCGGCGACTCGGTCTACGTCAAGCGCGTCATCGGCGTCGGTGGAGACCGGGTGACCAGCACCGGGCCCGGTGAGCGGATCACCGTCAACGGTGTGCCGATCGACGAGTCCTCCTACCTCGCGCCGGGGGACGAGCCGTCGAACGTGGCCTTCGACGTGCTGGTTCCGGCCGGCAAGCTGTGGGTCATGGGGGACCACCGCAGTGCCTCCCGCGACTCGCGGGACCACCTGGGCGAGCCCGGGGGCGGCTTCGTTCCCGAGGGAAAGGTGATCGGACGGGCGGAGTGGGTGGTCTACCCGGTCGGTCACTGGGCCGGCTTGGACCGGTCGGCGGCGTTCGCCGCAGTAGGGGGGACCGGTGGCCATGGGGACCAGAGGTAGGGGCCGACTGGCCGACCGACCGGCTGCCGCGTCCTTGGACGAACCGGCGGGAGTGGCCGGGCCCGAGGCGTCGGCGCCCGCACGCGGTCGGGCCGACCGTCGTCGCACCGCGCGCCGGGCCGCCCGCCGTCGCAAGCGCTCCCTCCTGCACGAGATCCCGTTGATCGTCCTGGTGGCGCTGCTGGTGGCACTGGTGATGAAGACCTTCATGGTGCAGGTCTTCGTCATTCCGTCCGGCTCGATGGAGCAGACCATCCAGATCGGTGACCGTGTGCTGGTGGACAAGCTCACCCCCTGGTTCGGCGCCGAACCGGAGCGCGGCGACGTGGTGGTGTTCAAGGACCCGGGTGGTTGGCTGGAGGCCGACCACAAGCCGTCCACGGACGGCCCGGTGCTTCGCGGGGCCAAGCAAGTCCTCACCTTCGTCGGGCTGCTGCCGTCCGACAGCGAGCAGGATCTGATCAAGCGGGTGATCGGTGTCGGCGGGGACACCGTCGAGTGTTGCGACGAGCAGGGCCGTCTCAGCGTCAACGGCACGGCGGTGGACGAGCCGTACCTGGCGCCGGGGAACCCGCCGTCCCGCCAGCCCTTCAAGGTGAAGGTGCCGCAGGGGCGACTCTGGGTCATGGGTGATCACCGGGACGTGTCAGCCGACTCCCGTTTCCACATGGGGAATCCGGGGCAGGGCACCATCCCGCTGAGCGGTGTGGTGGGTCGGGCGTTCGTCATCGCCTGGCCGGTCGGCCGGGTTCATCAACTTGATGCGCCGGGTTCACTCTCCTCGCTGGCGCGGTCCCGTAACGCCCCCGGAACTGGGCCGGATTCGATGAGTGTTGGGCCGCTTCCGATGGAACCTCCGCTCGTTATGGGTGTGTTGGGCATCCTTCCGCTCGTCGGCCGAAGGCCGGGGCGGCCTCCGGAGTAGGCCCGGTCGACCCCCGGCCTGCCGGGCAGCGCGCGTGGGAGCGCGAGCCGGATGTCTGGGAGTGATAGAGAAGTGCTGGTGCGGCCGGTACGCGACAACGGCCGCGTCCGGAGGCTGTGCCGGTGTCAGGTGTCCCCGAGGAGGGCGGCCCTGGGGCCGCGTCACGGTCGATGGTGGAGGTAGTGCCCGCTGTGCGGCACTGTGAGCGCGGACGCGCAGGCGTCCGCACAGCTGGGAGGAGACGTTGTGGGGGATTTGGTGATCGGCGCCCGCTCAGGCGCCGGAGAGCCCGAGGGCTCCGGTCATCGGGCGGAACGGTCGACGGAGTCCGCGGTGTCTTCGAGTTCTGTGGAGGATGCGGCGGTGCAGTCCGCCGACGAACAGGGCAGCGGCGCGGACGACGCCTCCGACGGCTTTCGGGACGAGGTGAGCTCTGAGGGCGAGTCGGACGAGAAGACGGCCGGCAAGGAGCACAAGCAGCGCTCTTTCTGGAAAGAGCTGCCGATTCTGGTCGGTATCGCGCTGGTGCTGGCTCTGGTGATCAAGACTTTCTTCGTCCAGGCGTTCTCCATTCCGTCGGAGTCGATGCAGAACACGCTTCAGGTCGGCGACCGTGTCCTCGTGGACAAGCTGACCCCGTGGTTCGGGGCCGAGCCCGAGCGTGGCGAGGTCGTGGTGTTCCATGACCCGGGCGGCTGGCTGGCGGACGAGCCGACCAAGCAGAGCAGCAACTCCTTCGTCCGGGGTGTTCAGGACGTGCTCAGCTTCGTTGGCCTGATGCCCTCCGAGAACGAGAAGGATCTGATCAAGCGGGTCATCGCGATCGGCGGGGACACCGTCGAGTGCGAGGGCGAGGGACCGGTCAAGGTCAACGGGATCGCCCTCGACGAGCCCTACGTCTACCCCGGCAACACCCCCTGCGGGACGAAGCCCTTCGGCCCGGTGAAGGTGCCGGACGGTCGGATCTGGGTGATGGGCGACCACCGAGCTGACTCGCTGGACTCCCGGTTCCACATGGACCAGCCGGGTGGGGGCACCGTTCCCGTGGACGAGGTCATCGGTCGAGCCTTCGTGGTGGCCTGGCCGATCAACCACTGGGCGACGCTGCCGGTGCCGGAGACCTTCGATCAGAAGGGGCTGGCGGCGGCCGTGCCGTTCGTGCCGCCCGCGGCCGGGGCGGTCGGCGCGGTCGGCCTGCTTCCGCTGGTCCGGCGGCTGAGGGACCGGTCGGAGCGCGAGAAGCAGTCCTGACCACCACCGGGTCGCCCCCGGGTCTTGCGCGGGCCGTGGTACCGACGAGTAATCTGCTCGGACGTGCCACGGCCCGCCGGGTTTTCTGCCTGTGGCCCCGGCGTGTCATGAGCGTCTCCGGGTCGGGCAGGGGTGGATGGTTTCGATGAGCAGTGTCGTGACAGAGGCGGCGGGTCGCCCGCCCGCGTCCGCGCGGTCCCGGCGCAAGCCTTCGGCCGTGCTGCAGGGCGTGTTGATCGGGCTCGGTCTGGCTCTGCTGGTCGGTGGCTTCGTGGTCATGGTGCTGGACTACCGGCCGTACGGCATTCCGACCGGTTCGATGACCCCGACGCTGAAGGTCGGGGACACCGTCGTGGCCCGGCAGATCGACGGCGGGGCCGTCGGCCGGGGCGACGTGGTGGTCTTCCGTGACCAGGCCTGGGGCGGGGAGCTCATGGTCAAGCGGGTGGTCGCGGTCGGCGGCGACACCGTGGCGACCAGCGGGGACGACCAGCGGCTGACCGTCAACGGCAAGCCGGTGGACGAGCCGTACCTGGCGGCGCAGGGCCCGCAGGGGAGCGCGTTCAGCGTGGAGGTGCCGCCAGGTCGGCTCTTCCTGCTGGGGGACAACCGGCAGGGGTCGCTCGACTCCCGTCTCCACCTGGAGATCGACGGCGGCACGATCCCCGTCACCGAGGTCGAGGCCCGGGTGGAGGCCACCGTCCTGCCGTTCGGCCGGACGGGCCTGTTCGCCCGCACCACGGCCTTCGACGCACTCGGCGGGCCGAAGGCCGGCGAACCGGGACCGTTGGAGCCGGCCTTCTACGCCACCGTTGTAGGCGCGGCGCTGATCGTCGTGACCTGCGCGGTGGGAAGCGTGGCCGGCGTGGCTCGCCGGCTGGGTCGCCGCCGCGCAGCCTGACCGCTGCTGGTGCTCCCGCGCCGGGCGCGGTCGCAGCCGACGCCGCAGCCTCAGCTCGCGTCGAAGCCGACGCGACCGCTGCCGGCCGTGGCCCGATTGCTCTGCCGAACATCGCCCCGGACGGTCCTGCCGGGTGGCAGGATCGGGGGAGCCGGCCGGACGGACGAGGGGAGGGGAGAGAGCAGCGATGACGGCCAAGCGCCGAAAGGCTTCACGGATCCTGCTGCTGGACGAGCGGGATCGCCTGCTCCTCTTCCAGGGTTCGGATCCGGCGGTGCCGGACGTCACGTGGTGGTTCACTCCCGGAGGAGGCCTGGAACCGGGGGAGGGCATTCGCGAGGCCGCGGTGCGTGAGCTCGGCGAGGAGACCGGGCTGCGAGGAGTGGAGCTGGGGCCCGTGGTGGCGTACGGCACGGCTTCGTTCTCCTTTCGAGAGCAGTACTACGAGCAGGAGCAGTGGTTCCACCTGGCCCGGACCGTGGAGACGGTGCTCGATCATTCGGGAATGGGCAGGGACGAACACGCCCAATTGCTCGCGGCGCGCTGGTGGACGGTCGAGGAGCTGAAGGAGACCGCCGAAACGATCTATCCGGTCGGGCTGGCGGACTTCCTGGGGCGACTGTTGGCCGAGGGGCCGCCGGTCACGCCGGTAAGGCTCTGAGGGTGAGTGCGGTGGTCCACAATGGGTGGACGTGACAAGTTGAGGGGACGCCTGGATGAGTGCCGAAGATCTCGAGAAGTACGAGACCGAGATGGAGCTCAAGCTCTACCGGGAGTACCGGGACGTCGTCGGCCTGTTCAAGTACGTGATTGAAACCGAGCGGCGTTTCTACCTCACCAACGACTACGAGCTGCAGGTGCACTCGGTCCAGGGCGAGGTCTTCTTCGAGGTGTCGATGGCGGATGCGTGGGTCTGGGACATGTACCGGCCGGCCCGGTTCGTCCGCAAGGTCCGGGTGCTGACCTTCAAGGACGTGAACATCGAGGAGCTCGCGAAGAGCGATCTGGAGCTGCCCTCGGACGACTCCGGGTTCGGGAACTGACGTTGGACCGCTCGGTCCTGTGGTGTCCAGGGGAATTTCGACTTTCCCCGGATTCTCACCCCTGCGGGTGACAGAAGTTATCCACAGGCCCGGGTTATCCACAGGAAATAGCAACTCTCTGGCCCTGCTCCGGGCCGCACGGCAACCTCCGCAGCGGAGGTGGTCACCGTGCAGGACACCAAGCGCACCACGCGCAAGCAGAGCGGCACAGCGAAGGCCCGGCCGGGTGGGCAGGCCCGGCGCGAGGCGGCGCGCCCGCCGGAGGAGCACCCGGCCGAGCTGCCCCGGCTCGACGAGGGGCAGGCTTCGCCGCGCTCGGAGCGGGCCGCTCCGAAGCAGGTCGCGCCGGGGCGCGGCACGAACAACGGCCTTGGCCGCTACGGGGAGCGGGTCGCCGCCCGTCGGCTCGCCGAGAGCGGGCTCAGGATCCTGGACCGCAACTGGCGCTGCGTCGAGGGCGAGCTGGACATCGTCGCCCTCGACGGCGACACGCTGGCGGTCTGTGAGGTGAAGACCCGCTCCGAGCGGGGATTCCAGCAGCCGAGCGAGGCCATCGACCGGGCCAAGGCCGCCCGGCTCCAGCGGCTGGCTGAACGCTGGGTGGCCGAGCGCTGGCCCGACCACTTCGCCCGGCTGGCGGGCCCCGGGTACCGGCCCCCGCCGGCGGATCCGCAGTGGCCGCCCGTTCCGCCCGGTGGTGTTCGGATCGACCTGGTGGCCGTCATCAACCGGGCCCGGGGCGCCGCCTCGGTGGACCACCTGCGGGGGGTGGTCTGAGATGGCCTTCGCCCGTACCTGCTCCGTGGCCCTGGTCGGCGTCGACGGCGTGATCGTCGAGGTCCAGGCGGATCTGGAGCCGGGAGTCGCCGCGTTCACCCTGGTCGGCCTGCCCGACAAAGCGCTCTCCGAGGCTCGCGACCGGGTGCGCGCGGCCCTGGTGAACAGCGGCGAGGTCTGGCCCCAGCGAAAGCTCACCGTCGGGCTCAGTCCCGCTTCGGTGCCCAAGAGTGGTAGCGGCTTCGACCTCGCGGTGGCCTGCGCCGTCCTCGCCGCGGCCGAGCGGCTGGATCCGTCGTCCATCGCCGATCTGTTGATCATCGGCGAGCTCGGGCTCGACGGACGGGTGCGCCCGGTGCGGGGCATCCTGCCGTCGGTGCTCGCCGCCGCCGATGCCGGCTACCAGCGGGTCGTGGTGGCCGAACAGACTGCTGCCGAGGCCTCGCTGGTCCCGGGCGTCACCGTCATCGGCGTGCGCAGCCTGCGCCAGCTCATCGCCGTCCTCACCGGCGCCCCCGAGCCGGACGAGCCGCCCGACCCGATCAGCGGCCGCCCGGATCCGCTGATGGCCGGGCTGATGTTGCCCACCGCAGGGGTGCGCGGGCTGCCCGACGACAGAGCCGCCCGGCTCGACCTGGCCGACGTGGCGGGCCAGTACGAGGCCCGGCGCGCCCTGGAGATCGCCGCAGCGGGCGGTCACCACCTGTATCTGAAGGGCCCACCGGGTGCGGGCAAGACGATGTTGGCGGAGCGATTGCCGGCGCTGCTGCCGCCGCTCACCCAGAAGGAGGCCCTGGAGGTCACCGCGGTGCACTCGGTGGCGGGGCTGCTCCCGGCCGGCCGGCCGCTGATCGGCTGCGCGCCGTACTGCGCCCCGCACCACTCCACCACCATGCCGGCGATCGTCGGCGGTGGTAGCGGCCTGCCCAGACCGGGTGCGGTCTCGTTGGCCCACCGGGGCGTGCTGTTCCTGGACGAGGCTCCGGAATTTCCGGTCAGGGTGCTCGACGCGCTGCGTCAGCCGCTCGAATCGGGTGAGGTGGTGATCGCCCGATCGGCCGGATCGCTCCGGCTGCCGGCCAGGTTCCTGCTCTGCCTGGCCGCGAATCCCTGCCCCTGTGGGCGGTACTCGCGGCGGGGTGAGGGGTGCGAATGCACTCCGGCGATGGTCAGTCGCTACCAGGGGCGGCTCTCCGGGCCGCTGCTCGACCGGGTCGACCTCCAGGTCCAGGTCGCGCCGGTGACGAGGGTCGAGCTGATGGAGCGGGACACCACGGCGGAGAGCACCACGACCGTCGCCGCCCGGGTGCTGGCCGCGCGGGAGCGCGCGGCGGCCCGGCTGGCGCACACGCCGTGGCGGACCAACGCCGAGGTACCCGGCCATGAGCTGCGGACACGCTGGCAGCTCGGGCCCAACGCGCTGAACGACGCCGCGCGACAGCTGGAGCGCGGCCTGCTGACCGCCCGTGGCCTGGACCGGGTGCTCCGGGTCGCCTGGACGGTCGCCGATCTCGCCGGCCGGGACCGTCCTGACCAGCGGGACGTGCGGACGGCGCTCGTGCTCCGTACCGGTGTCGAGCAGGGGCTGCCGCTGGTCGAGCGCTCCTCCGGCCGGTTCGGCAGCGGTCCGGTGCCGCAGACCGGGGCGAAGAGCGACCAACTGCTCCGGGCCGACCCATCCGCCGTCACCCCCGACCAGCGGCCGAGCGACAAGGAGATCTGAGCATGAACCAGACGATGAACCATCCTCAGCACCCCGCCGAAGCCGCCCGGGAGGCCGGGCCCGAGCGTCGCGCCAGGGCGGCGCTGAGCAGACTCAGCGAACCCGGCGACGCCGTCCTGGGCCGGTGGCTCACCCAGCTCGCCGCCGCCGATGTCGTCCGGGCGATCAGGGACGGCACCGTCCCCGACCACCCGGGTCTGGACGCGGACCGGCTCGCCGCCTACCGGGCCAGGCTCGTCGACGTCGACCCCGTCGCCGATCTGGAACGAGTGCGAACCGTCGGTGGACGCTTCATCATTCCGGGCGACACGGAATGGCCGAGCCAACTGGACGACCTGGGGGACGGCAGACCGCTCGGACTCTGGGTGGCCGGGACGGGTTCACTGCGGCTGCTCGCCCTTCGATCGGTCGCGGTCGTCGGTGCGCGGGCCTGCACGGCCTACGGCGCACACGTCGCGGGGGAGCTGTCGGCGCAGCTGGCCGAACGAGGGTGGGTCGTGGTTTCCGGGGCGGCGTACGGGATCGATGCCTCCGCCCATCGGGGTGCGCTGGCCGTCGGGGGAATGAGCATCGGGGTCCTCGCCTGCGGTGTCGATGTGGCCTACCCGAGGGGCAACGCCCAGCTGATCAGTCGGATCGCCTCCCAAGGGCTGTTGCTGAGCGAGCTTCCGCCGGGGGAACACCCGAACAGGTTCCGGTTCGTGCTGCGCAATCGTGTGATCGCGGCACTCACCCGAGGCACGGTGGTGGTCGAGGCGGCGTTGCGCAGCGGGGCGCTGAGCACGGCCAGACGAGCCCGTGACCTCAACCGGCACACGATGGGTGTCGCCGGGCCGGTGACGTCGGAGCTTTCGGCCGGAGTGCACGCCCTGATCCGCGGTGGCGCCACGCTGGTCACCGACGCGGCCGAGGTCGCCGAACTGATCGGGGCGATCGGTGACGATCTCGCACCGCAGCGCAGCGGGCCGGTGCTGCCGAGGGACCTCCTGGAGCCGGCCGTGGCGAGAGTGCTGGAGGCCGTGCCGGCCACGGCGGAGGGCTCGCCGGTCGAGCGCTTGGCCCGGCAGTCGGGGCTCCCGCCGGACGAAGTGCTCCAGCGGCTCTACGAGTTGGGGTCGCTCGGTTTCGTGGAGCGGCACGGCGCCCACTGGCGGTTGGTACGGGGGAGGTGACCGACCGGGGCGGATCAGGACGAATCGGGGCGCGCCCGGGGAGTGGTGGCAGGTGGGTGATGGGGGTGGATCGGTGGACGCGGCGTTCACCCTCCGGTGCGGGGCTGCGACGACACGAACGCCACCGGATCGGGGGACGACCGAGTGGCGGTAGCACATTGCAGTGAGTCGGTCACGCTACGCTCGCCATGCCTTCCCTATCAGCACATGACTCGGCAGAACGGCGCAGACCAACGCATGCCCACACACATTCCCGGACACAGAGTGACCGGTGGCGCCCGGTCCTCGGGAGGGCCGCGGACCGAGCGGCGCCCCGTGACCGAGTTCCCGCCCAAGGCGACGGGTGCGATGGGGGCCCTGGCCCGGCAGGGTGGCCGACCGGCGCACGCCGGCGCGTACGCCGGTCGGCCGGACGAGCCCGGTACGCCTGATGCCCCTGAGGCGGCCGCCGCCCCCGCCGCCGCCCCCGCCGCCGCCACCCCCGACGCGCCCGGCGTCCCCGGACCAGGCCAGGGCGAGGGGCAGGGCGAGGGCCCGGCGCCCGCGCCCGTCGCGACGCCGGCGCCCCGGCGGGAGCCCGGCGGCCATGAACGCACAGCGCTGGAAGAGCTCTGGCGCTCCTACAAGGAAACGGGTGACCAGCGGCTGCGGGAGCAGCTGATCCTGCATTACTCACCGCTCGTCAAATACGTGGCGGGCCGGGTCGGGGTCGGGTTGCCCTCCAATGTCGAGCAGGCCGACTTCGTCTCCTCGGGAGTCTTCGGACTGATCGACGCGATCGAGAAGTTCGACATCGATCGGGCCATCAAGTTCGAGACCTACGCGATCAGCCGGATCCGTGGCGCGATCATCGACGAGCTGCGGGCACTGGACTGGATCCCGCGCTCGGTGCGGCAGAAGGCGAAGGCGGTCGAGCGGACGTACGCGACGCTGGAGGCCAGGCTGCGCCGCACTCCGCACGAGCCCGAGGTCGCAGCCGAGATGGGCATCGCGATCGAGGACCTGCACGCCATCTTCAGTCAGCTCTCCCTCGCCAACGTGGTGGCGCTGGACGAGCTGCTCCACCCGGTGGGCGAGGGCGGGGACCGTCCGAGCCTGGGCGACACCCTGGAGGACCGCGGCGCGGACAACCCCGTCGAGGTGGCCGAGGACCGGGAGCTGCGCAGGCTGCTGGCACAGGCGATCAACACCCTGCCCGAGCGGGAGAAGACCGTCGTGACGCTCTACTACTACGAGGGCCTCACCCTCGCGGAGATCGGTCAGGTGCTGGGGGTGACGGAGAGCCGGGTCAGCCAGATCCACACCAAGTCGGTGCTGCAGTTGCGAGCCAAGCTGTCGGACATCCGGTAGCACCTCTTTCCGCGGCTCCTCCGCTGCGGAGCTTGAGCCGGGTGTGCCGGGTTGGTCCACCGGGTTGCCGGTCCGTCCGTGCCCGGCCGCCTCCCCGTCAATGCGCGGCGCCGTATCGGTGGCGTGTAGGGCTCCGTACAGTGGGACAGTGCCGAAGATCCGAGCGGCCACTCTGGCCGAGCACCGACAGCTGCAGCGCGCAGCCCTCCTCGATGCTGCCCGCAGCCTGCTCAGCGAGGGGGGAATGGATGCCCTGACCTTTCCCGCGCTCGCGGCGCGGACCGGGTTGGCGCGCTCCTCGGTCTACGAGTACTTCCGTTCCCGTGCCGCCGTGGTCGAGTTGCTCTGCGAGGTCGACTTCCCGCTCTGGGCGGCCGAGATCGAGGCCGGGATGGAGAGCTGCGACACCGCGGCGGCCCGGATCGAGGCCTATGTCCGGGGTCAGCTCGCGCTGGCCGGGGACCCTCGGCACCGGGCGGTGGCGGCGATCTCCGCGCTGGAACTCGACGAGGCGGCCCGGGAGCGGATCCGGGCAGCCCACGGAAAGCTCGTCGGCCTGGTGGTCCAGGCCCTCCAGGACCTCGGTCACGAGCAGCCGCGGCTGGCGGCGGGTCTGCTCCAGGGGATCGTGGAAGCCGCCGTCCGACAGGCCGAGCAGCGCGCCGCAGGCGGACCGGCCGAGAGCCCGGACGTGATCGCGGACGCCGCTGTCGCGCTCGCCCTGCACGGCCTGGGCGGGAGCTGACCCGAGCCGGCCTCACCGCCCCCGTCCGAGCGGGAGCAGCCGGGCCGCACCGACGCCGAACAGCGCGAGGGGATCGAGGTACCGGTCGCCGCGCAGCAGCCCCCAGTGGAGGCAGTCGCGGCCCGCGCAGTGAGCGGCGCCCGGGGTGAGTCGCCCGATCACCTCGCCGGCCAGGACGGTGGTGCCGACGGGGACGGTCCCGGAGACGGGCAGGTAGGTGGTCCGCAGCGGCGGAGTGCCGGAGGCCGGGTGCGTGACGGTGACCACCGGTCGGCCCGCCACCAGGCCGGAGAACGAGACCACTCCGGGGGCCGCCGACCGGATGTCCGCACCGCTGTCGGCGGCGAGATCCACGCCCCGGTGCCCGGCGGCCCACGCCTTGGCCGGTGCCTCGAACCGCTTGATCAGCCCACCCGGACCGCCCACCGGCCAGACCCTTCCGGGACCGGGACCGGGACCGGGACCGGGACCGGGACCGACACCGGGCCCAACAGCTGCGCCGCCGCCGGCGTTCACCACCCCACCACCGGCGGCACCGCGCAAGCCCCTTCCCGCCACCCCCGCGGCGTGGCCCACCGACCCGGGCAGGACGGTCAGCAGGAGGGCCGTCACCGCCAGGAGCGCGAGCAGCAGCAGTCGATGATTGCGCCCGGGTCCCGGCCCGAGCGGTGGGGGCAGCGCCAGCGCGGCGGCCCGGCCCACACCGTCGCGCGACGCTCCGCCCACCGCGCCGGCGAAGGCACGAGAGCGGCCGGAGGACGTGGGGGCAGTGCCGGCACCGAGGACAGTCGTCATGCCGCCGAGGCTCTCCGCAGGGCGCGGACCCGACCACCCCCGCCCCGATTCCTGTGGATAACCGGCCCCTGTGGACAGCCACCGTCCCCCCAACGGGTGACGCGCCCCCGAGCGGGCTTCCGCAGTGGCTCCGTGGGCCCGGCGCGACGGCACGGAGCACGCCCGCCGACCCGCCCCACCGGCCGTCCCACCCGTCTCCCCACCCAGCTCCGGTCCCTGTGGAGTCGCCCGCCGCTCGGCGCTTCCCGTACACTTCACACGCGACCCGGTCCGCCGGGTCGACTTCGCACGCCCCGCCACCGGTGGACGGATGCGGCTCAGCCGCCGCCCCCGCCAGGTGCGAGTGCCGCTCGGTCCGCCGAGCCCGAACCGGTCCCCGGACCGCTCGGGCCGAAGCGGCTCGGCACGTTCGGGGCGTCAGGCGTGGCTGTCACCTGGCTGCCACGGACAAAACCGAGCCTGACCCGGCCGTACGCAGACGCCGAGCGGGGAGCGCCACCGCGCGAACCACGACGTCGACTGCGCGGGAGCCGGGCGCAACACCTTAGGAGTACGGCTATGGCCGTCGTCACGATGCGGGAGCTGCTGGAGAGCGGCGTCCACTTCGGTCACCAGACCCGCCGCTGGAACCCGAAGATGAAGCGCTTCATCATCACCGAGCGCAACGGCATCTACATCATCGACCTCCTGCAGTCGCTGAACTACATCGACCGCGCCTTCGAGTTCATCAAGGAGACCGTTGCCCACGGCGGCAGCGTCCTCTTCGTCGGCACGAAGAAGCAGGCCCAGGAGGCCATCGCCGAGCAGGCCACCCGCGTGGGCATGCCCTACGTGAACCAGCGCTGGCTCGGCGGCATGCTGACCAACTTCTCGACCGTCTACAAGCGTCTGCAGCGCCTCAAGGAGCTCGGCGAGCTGGACTTCTCGGACGTGGCCGGCTCCGGCCTCACCAAGAAGGAGCTCCTGGTCCTCCAGCGCGAGCACGACAAGCTGGAGAAGACCCTCGGTGGTATCCGCGACATGCAGCGCGTTCCCAGCGCTGTCTGGATCGTGGACACCAAGAAGGAGCACATCGCGGTCGGCGAGGCCCGGAAGCTCAACATTCCGGTCGTCGCCATCCTCGACACCAACTGTGACCCCGACGAGGTCGACTACAAGATCCCGGGCAACGACGACGCGATCCGCTCCGTCACCCTGCTGACCCGTGTGATCGCCGACGCCGTCGCCGAGGGCCTCAAGTCCCGCGCTGGTGTCGCCAAGGGCGACGCCAAGGTCGAGCCGGGTGCCGACCAGCCGCTGGCCGACTGGGAGAAGGACATCCTCGAGGGCGAGAAGAAGGCTGAGGAGGCCCCCGCCGCCGAGGCTGCCGCCGAGGTCGAGGCGCCCGCTGCCGAGGTCGAGGCCCCCGCCGCCGAGGCTGCTGCCGAGGTCGAGGCGCCCGCCGCCGAGGCTCCGGCCGCTGACGAGGCCCCGGCCGAGCAGGCCTGACGTACCAAGGGTGAGGGGCACCCGCCGGTGCGACACCGGTAGGTGCCCCTCTCTCCCGCGCCGGAGCCGAACCATCGGCTCCGGCGCAACTCCACGCAGACACGCGAGACGCGAGAAGAGATTCACACCATGGCGAACTTCACCGCCGCGGACGTCAAGAAGCTCCGTGAGCTCACCGGCGCCGGCATGATGGACTGCAAGAAGGCTCTGGACGAGGCCGAGGGCAACGTCGACAAGGCCGTCGAGCTCCTGCGCATCAAGGGCCAGAAGGGCGTCGCCAAGCGCGAGGGCCGTGACGCCTCCAACGGCGCCGTCGCCGCCCTGATCGCCGAGGACAAGAAGTCCGGCGTTCTGGTCGAGCTCAACTGCGAGACCGACTTCGTCGCCAAGGGTGACAACTTCGTCAAGGTCGCCGACGCGATCGCCGCCCACGTCGCCGCCACCGCGCCGGCCGACCTGGACGCCGCGCTGGCCTCCGAGATCGAGGCCGGCAAGACCGTCCAGCAGTTCGTGGACGAGGCCAACGCGACCCTGGGCGAGAAGATCGTCTTCCGTCGCTTCGCCCAGTTCTCCGGTGACGGCTTCGTCGCCGTCTACCTGCACAAGACCAGCCCCGACCTGCCGCCGGCCGTCGGCGTCCTGGTCGAGCTGGACAAGGAGAACGCCGAGGTCGCCAAGGACGTCGCGCAGCACATCGCCGCCTTCGCGCCGAAGTACCTCTCCCGCGAGGAGATCCCGGCCGAGGAGATCGAGAACGAGCGCCGCGTCGCCGAGGCCACCGCTCGCGAGGAGGGCAAGCCGGAGGCCGCCCTGCCGAAGATCGTCGAGGGTCGCGTCACCGGCTTCGTGAAGGAGAACTCCGTTCTGGAGCAGGCCTTCGCCAAGGACAACAAGAAGACCGTCGCCAAGGTTCTCGAGGAGAACGGCGTCGCCCTCAAGCGCTTCGCCCGCTTCCGCGTCGGCGCCTGAGCCACGTTCCACCGGACTCCCGGCACGCTTAGGCTGGGAACCGCCCCCGCCCGCTGACCAGGGCGGGAGGGACGCGCCGAACGGGCTCACCCAGCGTCATCCGTCTATGGGCGGGCCGCGTCGGCACCATGAACGACGAGGAGGCCATTGCCGTGCAGGACACCGTACCGGTTCCCGCGGCAGTGGCCTCTTCGCGTGTACGCGCAGGCCGGGGATCCGCACACCCGCGCCTGTGAACCAGTAGGTGTAGAAGGAGAAGTCCATGCAGGAGACGCAGGAGACCGCACAGGACCCCCAGGCCGGCTCGCCCCGCCGGGTGCTGCTGAAGCTGTCCGGTGAGGCCTTCGCCGGTGGTGGCGGGCTCGGCGTCGACCCGGACGTCGTGCACGCGATCGCCCGTGAGATCGCCACGGTCGTCCGCGCCGGTACCGAGGTCGCGGTGGTCATCGGTGGTGGCAACTTCTTCCGTGGCGCCGAGCTGCAGGTGCGCGGCATGGACCGGGCCCGTTCCGACTACATGGGCATGCTCGGCACCGTGATGAACTGCCTGGCGCTGCAGGACTTCCTGGTCAAGGAGGGCATCGAGACCCGGGTCCAGACCGCGATCACCATGGGCCAGGTCGCCGAGCCTTACCTGCCGCTGCGCGCCGTCCGGCACCTGGAGAAGGGCCGTGTGGTGATCTTCGGTGCGGGTATGGGCATGCCCTACTTCTCCACCGACACCACGGCCGTCCAGCGCGCGCTGGAGATCCACGCGGACGTGCTGCTGATGGGCAAGAACGGCGTGGACGGCGTCTACGACTCCGACCCCCGGACCAACCCGGACGCGGTCAAGTTCGACGCACTGGAGTACTCCGAGGTCATCGCGCGCGACCTCAAGGTCGCCGACCTCACCGCGATCACGCTGTGCAAGGACAACAACCTCCCGATGCTCGTCTTCGAGCTGCTGGCGGAGGGCAATATCGCGCGTGCGGTGAAGAGTGAGAAGATCGGCACACTCATCAGCCAGGATTCTGTCCGGGCCTGAGCAGCAATCAGCCGTACGGGACGGCGCCGAAACCGTGTTCGGCGGCGTCCGCACCGCGACCGGTTCGGACGCCGACACCGGTCGGGACAACAGCAGATGAACCGGACAGGGAGTACACAGTGATCGAAGAGACCCTCCTCGAGGCCGAGGAGAAGATGGAGAAGGCTGTCGAGGTCGCCAAGAACGACTTCGCCGCCATCCGGACCGGCCGCGCGCACCCGGCGATGTTCGCCAAGATCGTGGCCGAGTACTACGGTGCCGTGACGCCGATCAACCAGCTGGCCTCCTTCTCCGTGCCGGAGCCGCGGATGGCGGTCGTCGCGCCGTTCGACAAGACCGCGCTGAAGGCCATCGAGCAGGCGATCCGCGACTCCGACCTGGGCGTCAACCCCTCCAACGACGGGTCCATCATCCGGGTGGTGCTTCCCGAGCTCACCGAGGAGCGCCGCCGCGAGTACATCAAGGTCGCCCGCGGCAAGGGCGAGGACGCCAAGGTCTCGATCCGCTCCGTGCGCCGCAAGGCCAAGGACGCCATCGACAAGCTGGTCAAGGACGGCGAGATCGGTGAGGACGACGGCCGCCGCGCCGAGAAGGAGCTCGACGACACCACGGCCAAGTACGTGGCCGCCGTCGACGAGCTGCTGAAGCACAAGGAAGCCGAGCTGCTCGAAGTCTGATGAACGACGCCCCTGACGCCCCTGGCTACTGGGGCCCATCCGACGAGCAGTACCAGCAGTACCAGCCGCACCCCCCGTACCGGCCCGCGCACGCGCCGCAGCCGGCCGCACCGGGCGCTGCGGGTGACCCCGGCCACCGAACGGGTCACTCGCAGCAGCCTCCGGTGTACTGGGGCGGTGACGCGGAGGAGACTCAGGTCATGCCCCCCGTACCGGCCGACCCAGGGTCCGACCCCGCCGAGGGGCCGACCCGGGAGGCCGGGCGGTTGAGCGGCCCGCTGTTCCGGGACGAGCAGCCCCGGACGGCGGTGCCGGGTGCGGCGGAGACGGTCGTGCTGCGCGCGATCACCGACGACGCCCCCACCCCCGGCCGCGGCGGTCCGCCGTACCCGGGGGCCCCGGCGTATCCCGCGCCGCCGCAGAGCCACCCGGCGGCCGGGCAGCCCCACCCTGTGCCGTTGTCCCACCCAGGGCAGGAGACACCCGTGGCCCAGCCCGACCCGCAGCCGCAGCCGCGCAAGCAGCGCGGCGGTCGCAACCTCCAGGCCGCGATAGGCGTGGGCGTCGGCCTGGGGGCGGTGATCATCGCCTCGCTGTTCGTGGTGAAGGCGCTGTTCCTGTTCGTGGTGATGGCGGCCGTGTCGGTCGGGATCTGGGAGCTGACCAGCCGACTGGCCGAGCGCAAGCAGATCAAGGCGCCGCTGGTCCCGCTGGTCGCGGGCGGCATCGCGATGATCGCCACCGGTTACTGGGCCGGGGTCCAGTGGGCGGCGGCCTCGCTGGCGCTGACCGGGCTGGCGGTGATGGTCTGGCGGATGGCCGAGCCGCCGGAGAACTACCTGCGGGACATAACGGCGGGTATCTTCACCGCCTTCTACGTGCCGTTCCTGGCCACCTTCGTGGCGATGATGCTGGCGGCGGACGACGGCCCGCAGCGGATCGTGCTGTTCCTGATCGTCACCGTCTGCAGCGACACCGGGGCCTACGCGGTGGGCTACAAGTTCGGGAAGAACAAGCTGGCCCCGACGATCAGCCCGGGCAAGACCCGCGAGGGTCTGGCCGGCGGCATCGGCCTGTCGATGCTGGCCGGCGCGCTGCTGATGCAGCTGATCATCGACGACGGCAGCTGGTGGCAGGGCCTGATCCTGGGCGGCTGCGCGGCGGTCGTGGCCACCCTGGGCGACCTGGGCGAGTCGATGATCAAGCGCGACCTCGGCATCAAGGACATGGGCACGCTGCTGCCCGGCCACGGCGGCATCATGGACCGGCTGGACTCGCTCCTGCCGACCGCCCCGGTGGTGTGGCTGCTGCTGGCGGCCTTCGTCGGCAGCTGAGCCCCGGGCCGCAGTTTCGACCTCGCACCCGGGCAGCGTGCCCGGGCCGTGCGAGCCGGGCAGCGCGGCCGGCCGGGCCGTGACGGTGAGTGAGGGCCCCGGGCGCCAGGCGTCCGGGGCCTTCGCCGTCTGCCGAGGTCCGAACGTCTGCGACACTGGATGAACCATGCCTAAGCCCGGAGAACTCACCTTTGTCGCGCCGCGTGGCGCCAAGCCCCCGCGACACCTCGCCGACCTGAGCCCCGCCGAGCGCAAGGAGGCCGTCGCCGAGCTGGGCGAGCAGCCGTTCCGCGCGAAGCAGCTCTCCAACCACTACTTCGGCCGGATGTCGAACGACCCGGCGAGCTGGACGGACATCCCCGCCGCCAGCCGGGAGAAGCTCACCGAGGGCCTGCTCCCCGAGCTGATGTCGGTCGTCCGCCACGTCTCGTGCGACGACGACACCACCCGCAAGACGCTCTGGAAGCTGTTCGACGGCACGCTCGTCGAGTCCGTGCTGATGCGCTACCCGGACCGGGTCACCATGTGCATCAGCTCGCAGGCCGGCTGCGGCATGAACTGCCCGTTCTGCGCGACCGGCCAGGCCGGGCTGACCCGCAACCTGTCCACCGCCGAGATCGTCGAGCAGATCGCTGCCGGGATGCGCGCGCTCAAGGCGGGCGAGATCCCGGGCGGCGAGGCCCGCCTCTCCAACGTGGTCTTCATGGGCATGGGTGAGCCGCTGGCGAACTACAACCGGGTGCTGGCCTCGATCCGCCGGCTCACCGACCCGGCGCCGGAGGGCTTCGGCCTCTCCCAGCGCGGGGTCACCGTCTCCACCGTGGGCCTCGTCCCGGCGATGAACCGACTCGCGGACGAGGGCCTCTCCTGCCGTCTGGCGCTGTCGCTGCACGCCCCGGACGACGAGCTGCGCGACGAGCTGGTGCCGGTCAACACCCGGTGGAAGGTCGCCGAGGTGCTCGACGCGGCGTGGAACTACGCGGAGAAGTCCGGCCGCCGGATCTCCATCGAGTACGCGCTGATCAAGGACATCAACGACCAGGCGTGGCGGGCGGACCTGCTCGGCCGGCTGATCAAGAACCACCGGGTGCACGTCAACCTGATCCCGCTGAACCCGACCCCGGGTTCCAAGTGGACGGCCTCCCGGCCCGAGGACGAGCGCGAGTTCGTCCGCCGGCTGCAGTCGCACGGCGTGCCCACCACCGTCCGCGACACCCGGGGCCAGGAGATCGACGGCGCCTGCGGCCAGCTCGCCGCAGCGGGCTGAGGCACCGGACGGAGCGAAGCACCGGACGCTCCGAGGGCCCGGGCCCTCGGAGCGGTTCAGCGCAGGCCGGCCGCCGCAAGGGCGGCGGTCAGCCCGCCGGTGACCAGCAGCACGGTGCCGACCGCAAGGGTCCGCAGGGCCACCGCGCCGAACAGCAGCCGGGGCGGGGTACCGATCCGCAGCAGCACGCCGGCGACGTCCCGGCGGGCGGTGCGGAGTTCGGCCAGCCGGGCCGCCACGGCGGCAGCCGCGCAGGTCAGCACCAGGCAGGCCTCGACGGCGGGCAGGGCGTCGGCGCTGCCGGGCGCCCCGATCCAGTAGCGGATGGTGGTGAGCACCACCGCGACCGCCAGGGTCAGGACGGCCAGGGGCGAGCCGAGCCGGCGGGCCTGCGCGGTCAGGCCCCGCCCGGCGAGCAGCCGCAGCGGGGTCGGCCGGCCGACGGCGAGCAGCAGTCCGGTCCAGGACAGCAGCGGCCCGGTGAGCAGTGCGAGGCCGACGGCGCTCGCGGCCCAGCCGCCGAGGGCGGCGATGCCGGTGGTGCCGAGCCCGGCCGGCAGGTGGATCGGGCGGCCGTCGGCGGCGGCGCCCGGGCGCAGCGCGATGAGTTCGAGGGCGAGGCCGATCACGGCCAGTCCGATCGGCAGGGCGATCCGCAGCGGACCGAAGCCGGTCGGCGCGGGTTGGCGCCCACCGGGCAGGGTCTCGGCGATCGGCACGGCGCCGGCGGCCGCGATCCCGGCGGTGATCGGGACGAGGGCGATCAGGGTGATCGGCGCGGCGGCCGGCAGCGGCAGGCCCATGCCGACGTCGGGGGCGAGCGAGGGACCGGCGATGTCGTTGCGCAGGACCAGGAAGAGCAGCAGGGTCAGCGCGGAGCCGAGGGTGCAGGCGAGCGCGACCTCGCCGGCGATCATGGCTCGGATCCGGGCGCGGCCGGCGCCGGCCGCGGTGAGGCCGGCGATCCGCTCGGGCCGCCGGGCCGGCACCGCGCGGGCGGCCACGGCGGCGAACCAGGCGACCGCGGCCAGCGGCGGCAGGCACCAGAGCAGTCGGGTGACGGCGTCGGTGCCGCCCACCGGGTCGCTCATCGCCCGGCCGAGGGCTCGTAGCAGGAAGGCGGCGACGACCGCGCCGGCCAGTGCGGTCAGCAGCCAGCGGCCGAGGTCGAGCACCCGGTAGCCCCGGGCCAGACGGAGATAGAACACGTCGACTCTTTCAGCGGCGGGGCGGCGTCATCGGCGCGTGGCCGACACGGCGGACGCTGCGGTGACGCCCGGCGCGGCGGCGGTCCCGGTGGGTCCGGGAGTGCCGCGCGGGACGGGGGCGGCGGGGGCGGCCAGCCGTCCGTCGACGAGGGCGACGGCGCGGTCCGCGTACCGGACGAGCTCGGGGTCGTGGGTGGCCAGGACGAGGGTGAGCTGGTGCGAGCGGGCCGCGCTGGTCAGTATCCGCAGGACCTGTTCCGAGGCCTCGCGGTGCAGCGGGGCGGTGGGGTCGTCGGCGAAGACGACCGGCGGCAGGGGGGCGAGCGCGCGGGCGACGGCGATCCGCTGGCGCTGGCTCTGGAGCAGCCGGTCGGGCCGCAGCCGGGCGATGTCGCCGATGTCGAGCCGCTCCAGCCACTCGGCGGCGGCGGTGTACGCGGCCTTGTTGCCGGCGCCGGCCAGCAGCAGGGGCAGGGCGACGTTCTCCCGGGCGGTCAGCTCGGGAACCAGGTGCGGTTCGGAGCCGACGAAGCCGAAGCGGTCGCGGCGCAGTCGCTCGCGGCCGCCCCGGCCGAGGGTGTGGACGGGGGAGCTGTTGAACCAGACCTCGCCCTCGTCGACCGGGATGAGGGCGGAGAGGCAGCCGAGCAGTGTGCTCTTGCCGGAGCCGCGCGGGCCGGTGACGGCCAGTACCTCGCCCTCCCGGACGCCGAGCGAGATACCGCGCAGGGCGGGGGTGCCGTGATGGGACTTGACGATCCCCCGGGCCCACAGCACGTCGTTGTCAGGCGGGGCCGCTGACATGAGGTTCCATCCTGGATGGCCGCAGGGATATGACAGTCGTCAGATTAGAACGATCGGGACCGGGTGCGGGTGCGGCGCACTGGCCCATCAGGGGCAAATCACCCGCAATCAGGCGTGTTTGATCGGAGAGATCACGCAGGAAACACCGAAGGGCGGTCCCGCGGGTGGCGGGACCGCCCTTCGGCGGAGGGTGGGGAAGAAAGATCAGGTCGTCAGATCTTGGCCCACGCGTCGGTGAGGCTGGTCCGCAGGATCTGCTCGATCTCGTCGAAGGTCGACTGGTCGGAGATCAGCGGCGGGGCCAGCTGGACGACCGGGTCGCCACGGTCGTCGGCGCGGCAGTACAGGCCGTTGTCGAAGAGGGCCTTCGACAGGAAGCCGTAGAGCACGCGCTCGACCTCGTCGTCGTTGAACGACTCCTTGGTGACCTTGTCCTTCACGAGCTCGATGCCGTAGAAGTACCCGTTGCCGCGGACGTCGCCGACGATCGGCAGGTCGCGCAGCTTGTTCAGGGTGCCGAGGAAGTTCGCCTCGTTGTCCAGCACGTGCTGGTTCAGGCCCTCGCGCTCGAAGATGTCGAGGTTGGCCAGCGCCACCGCGGAGGAGACCGGGTGGCCACCGAAGGTGTAGCCGTGCAGGAAGGTGTTGTCACCCTTGTAGAACGGCTCGGCCAGGCGGTCCGAGATGATCGTGGCGCCGATCGGGGAGTAGCCCGAGGTCATGCCCTTGGCGCAGGTGATCATGTCGGGCTGGTAGCCGAACTTGTCGGCGCCGAACATGGTGCCCAGGCGGCCGAAGGCGCAGATGACCTCGTCCGAGACCAGCAGCACGTCGTGGCGGTCGCAGATCTCGCGCAGGCGCTGGAAGTACCCGGGCGGCGGCGGGAAGCAGCCACCGGCGTTCTGCACCGGCTCGACGAAGACGGCGGCGACGGTCTCGGCGCCCTCGTTGAGGATCGCGACCTCGATCTCGTCGGCGCACCAGCGACCGTAGGCCTCGGGGTCGACCGTGCCGTCCGGGCCCTCGAGGAAGGCCGGGGCGCGGAAGATGTTGGTGTTCGGGGCCTTGTGGGTGCCCGGCACCAGCGGCTCGAACGGGGCCTTCAGGCCCGGCAGCCCGGTGATGGACAGGGCGCCCTGCGGGGTGCCGTGGTAGGCGACCGCACGCGAGATGACCTTGTACTTGGTGGGCTTGCCGGTCAGCTTGAAGTACTGCTTGGCCAGCTTCCACGCGGTCTCGACGGCCTCGCCGCCACCGGTGGAGAAGAACACCTTGTTCAGGTCGCCCGGGGCGTAGTTGGCCAGGCGCTCGGCCAGCTCGACGGCCTTCGGGTGGGCGTAGCTCCACACCGGGAAGAAGGCGAGCTCCTTGGCCTGCTTGGCAGCGGCCTCGGCGAGCTCGACGCGGCCGTGGCCGGCCTGCACCACGAACAGGCCGGAGAGGCCGTCGATGTACTTCCGGCCCTTGTCGTCCCAGATGTAGGTGCCCTCGCCCCTGGCGATCGTCGGCACGGGGGAGTTCTCGTACGACGACATGCGGGTGAAGTGCATCCACAGGTGGTCGTAGGCGGTCTTGGAAAGGTCCTTCTGCGCCGGGTCGGCTGTCATCGGGTGCCCCAGGTGTAGGTCTGTTTCCGGAGCTTCAGGTAAACGAAGCTCTCGGTGCTCCGCACGCCGGGAAGCGCGCGGATGCGCTTGTTGATCATTTCGAGCAGGTGCTCGTCGTCCTCGCAGACCAGTTCGGCCAGGAGATCGAACGAGCCTGCGGTGCAGACGACGTAGTCCACCTCGTCGAGGGCGGCCAACGCGTCGGCGACGGGCTCGATGTCGCCCTCGACCCGGATCCCGACCATCGCCTGGCGGGTGAAGCCGACGGTGAGCGGGTCCGTGACGGCGACGATCTGCATCACGCCTTGGTCGAGCAGCTTCTGGACGCGCTGCCGTACGGCTGCCTCGGACAGGCCCACGGCCTTGCCGATGGCGGCGTACGGGCGTCGCCCGTCCTCCTGCAGCTGCTCGATGATCGCCTTGGAGGCGGCGTCGAGGGGAACGCTGGCGTTCCGGTCGCGGTTGGCCACGCCGCCACTGTGCCTGATCGTTCCTCTGTTCGCAAGCGCGGGAGCTGCTGATTTCGTCGTGATCTTGGAAATCATGTACGGATTTCATCGCCGCATCGGAGTTGTCCTGTCGATACCAGCAGTCGTGCGGCTACCCTGGTCGGGTACGCGCGCGGCTTCGCAGCGCAGCGCGCGTTCCCCCGAACAGTGGACCGCGCCGTGTCCGGCCCGGCCACTCGGCGCTCTTCGCCCGTCGGACGTGCCGACGTACCATGGCGCCGGAATCTGCAATGCCGCAGGCCCAGACCGAGGAGAGACCCGTGAGCGACCTTCGTACGCTGCGCAACTACATCAACGGTGAGTTCGTCGATGCGGCGGACGGCCGCACGCTCGACATCGTGGACCCCACCACCGGCGAGGTCTACGCGACGTCCCCGCTGTCCGGTGCCTCCGACGTGGACGCCGCCATGGCCTCCGCCGCCGCTGCCTTCCCGGTCTGGCGCGACGCCACCCCCAGCACCCGCCAGAAGCTGCTCCTCAAGATCGCCGACGCGGTCGAGGCGCGTGCCGACGAGATCGTGGACGCCGAGGTCCGCAACACCGGCAAGCCCCGCGCGCTGACCCTCTCCGAGGAGATCGGCCCGATGGTGGACCAGATCCGCTTCTTCGCCGGTGCCGCCCGCCTGCTGGAGGGCAAGGCCGCCGGTGAGTACATGGACGGGATGACCTCGATCATCCGCCGTGAGCCGGTCGGCGTCTGCGCCCAGGTCGCGCCGTGGAACTACCCGATGATGATGGCCGTCTGGAAGTTCGCCCCGGCCATCGCCGCGGGCAACACCGTCGTCCTGAAGCCGTCGGACACCACCCCGGCCTCCACGGTCCTGCTGGCCGAGATCATCGGTGGCATCCTCAAGGACCTGGAGCTGCCGGCCGGCGTCTTCAACGTGATCTGCGGCGACCGTGAGACCGGGCGGGCCATGGTCGAGCACCCCACCCCGGCGATGGCCTCCATCACCGGCTCGGTGCGCGCCGGCATCTCGGTCGCCGAATCGGCCGCCAAGGACGTCAAGCGCGTCCACCTGGAGCTGGGCGGCAAGGCCCCGGTCGTGGTCTTCGAGGACGCGGACATCGCCGAGGCCGTCGAGGGCATCTCGGTCGCCGGCTTCTTCAACGCCGGCCAGGACTGTACGGCCGCCACCCGCGTGCTGGTGCACGAGTCGATCCACGACGCCTTCGTCGAGGCGCTGGCCAAGGCCGCGGCCGAGACCAAGACCGGTGGGGTGGACGACGAGGACGTGCTCTACGGCCCGCTGAACAACGCCAACCAGCTGAAGCAGGTCACCGGCTTCATCGACCGCCTGCCGGCGCACGCCAAGGTCGAGGCCGGCGGCCACCGGGTCGGCGACAAGGGCTACTTCTACGCCCCGACCGTCGTCTCCGGGCTGAACCAGGACGACGAGATCATCCAGAACGAGGTCTTCGGCCCGGTCATCACCGTGCAGAAGTTCTCCGACGAGGACCAGGCCGTCGGCTACGCCAACGGTGTCGAGTACGCGCTGGCTTCCTCGGTGTGGACCAAGGACCACGCCCGCGCCATGCGGATGTCGCGCCGCCTGGACTTCGGCTGCGTCTGGATCAACACCCACATCCCGCTGGTCGCCGAGATGCCGCACGGCGGCTTCAAGAAGTCCGGCTACGGCAAGGACCTCTCCTCCTACGGGTTCGAGGACTACACCCGGGTGAAGCACGTCATGACCGCGATCTGAGCGGGTCGTGACCATGCAGTGCGGTATGACCGCGATCTGAGCGGGTCGTGACCATGCAGTGCCGTACGACCACTGTCCAGTAGGTCTCACGGCGTGACGGTGGGCCCGGGTCGGGAACGACCCGGGCCCACCGTCTTGCCATCCTGTCGGCCGTTCGTGTGACCGCCTGACAGGATGAACCTGCACTTCGGCGCCGGGACTCCCTAGCCTTGCCGCATGAGCATCCCCACCGCTGACTCGGCTGCCGGCCGGGCCGTCAAGGCCGCCGACCGCGCGCACGTCTTCCACTCGTGGTCCGCCCAGGCGCTGATCGACCCCCTCGCGGTGGCCGGCGCCGAGGGCTCGTACTTCTGGGACTACGACGGCAACCGCTACCTCGACTTCTCCTCGCAGCTGGTGAACACCAACATCGGGCACCAGCACCCGAAGGTGGTCGCCGCGATCCAGGAGCAGGCCGCGAAGCTCTGCACCATCGCCCCCGGCTTCGCCGTCGAGTCCCGCAGCGAGGCCGCCCGGCTGATCGCCGAGCGCACCCCCGGGGACCTCGACAAGATCTTCTTCACCAACGGCGGCGCCGAGGCCAACGAGAACGCCATCCGGCTGGCCCGGCTGCACACCGGGCGGCAGAAGGTCATGGCGACCTACCGTTCGTACCACGGCGCCACCGCCAACGCGATCGCCCTCACCGGCGACCCGCGCCGCTGGGCCAACGAGACCGGCGTCTCCGGTGTCGTGCACTTCTGGGGCCCGTACGCCTACCGCTCCAACTTCCACGCCGAGAACGAGGCGCAGGAGTGCGAGCGCGCGCTGCAGCACCTGGAGCAGGTGATCGCGTTCGAGGGTCCGGGCACGATCGCGGCGATCATCCTGGAGACGGTGGTCGGCACCGCGGGCATCCTGATCCCGCCGCCTGGCTACCTGGCCGGGGTGCGCGAGATCTGCGACCGCTACGGCATCGTCTTCATCCTGGACGAGGTGATGGCCGGCTTCGGCCGTACCGGCGCGTGGTTCGCCGCCGACCACTGGGGCGTCACCCCGGACCTGCTGACCTTCGCCAAGGGCGTCAACTCCGGCTACGTCCCGCTGGGCGGGGTGGCGATCAACGCGGAGATCGCCGCGACCTTCGCCGAGCGGCCGTTCCCCGGCGGGCTCACCTACTCGGGCCACCCGCTGGCCTGCGCCTCGGCCGTCGCCACCATCAACGCGATGGCGGAGGAGGGCATCGTCGAGAACGCCGCGCACATCGGTGAGAACGTGCTCGGCCCGGGCCTGCGCGAGCTGGCCGAGCGCCACCCCTCGATCGGCGAGGTGCGCGGGCTCGGGGTGTTCTGGGCGCTGGACCTGGTCAAGGACCGGGCCACCCGCGAGCCGCTGGTGCCGTACAACGCGGCCGGCCCCGCCAACGCGCCGATGGCCGAGCTGGCCGCCGCCTGCAAGCAGCGCGGGCTCTGGCCGTTCGTCAACATGAACCGCTTCCACGTCGTGCCGCCGTGCACCGTCACGGAGGAGGAGGCCAAGACCGGTCTCGCGGTGCTGGACGAGGTGCTGTCGCTGACCGACGAGCACACCGTCTGACGAGCACGCCGCCTGACGACGCACCAGACCCGACAGGACGGCCCCGGGTGCCCGCGCGCCCGGGGCCGTCCCACGCCCCGGAGGCCCACCTTGTCCCGCACCACCCTCACCCGTCGCAGCGTGCTCGGCACCGCCGGGCTGATCGGCGTCGGTACCCTGACCGGCTGCGGCATCCCGTCCGCCTACGTGGCCGAGGACCGCCGCTCCGCCCCCGACCGCTCGGACAGCGAGAAGCGGCTGGCCTTCTCCAACTGGACGCAGTACATCGACGTCGACGACGACGGCGGCGGCCGCCCGACCCTGGACGCCTTCACCGAGCGGACCGGGATCAAGGTCAGCTACACCGAGGACATCAACGACAACGACGAGTTCTTCGGGAAGATCGGCCCGGTGCTCACCCAGGGCACCGACCCCGGCCGCGACCTCATGGTGGTCAGCGACTGGATGGCCGGACGCTACGTCTCGCTCGGCTGGGTGCAGGCCATGGACCGGGCCAACCTGCCCAACGTCACCGCCCAGTTGGACCCGCAGCTGGCCAACCCGGCCTTCGACCCCGGGCGTCGGCGCAGCGTGCCGTGGCAGTCCGGGATCACCGGGATCGCCTACAACCGCAAGGAGCTGGGCCGCGAGATCAAGTCCACCGCCGACCTCTGGGCCCCCGACCTGAAGGGCCGGGTCACCCTGTTCGCCGGGCTGGACGAGGCACTCGGCCTGTTGATGCTCGGCCACGGCGCCGACATCGCGGCCTTCACCGAGGACGACGCGCACCGGGCGATGGACCTGGTGCAGAAGATGGTCGACAGCCGGCACATCCGCCGTTTCACCGGCAACGACTACACCAGCGACCTGGCCTCCGGGGCCGCGCTGGCCTGCCAGGCCTACTCCGGTGACGCCGTCCAGCTCACCGCCGAGAACCCGGACATCGCCTTCGTGGTGCCCGAGGAGGGCGGGGAGCTCTGGGCGGAGAGCCTGCTGATCCCCAACCGGGCGACCCACAAGCAGAACGCCGAGCTGCTGATCGACCACTACTACCAGCCCGAGGTGGCCGCCGAACTGGCCGCCGCCGTGCAGTACATCTGCCCGGTGCCGGCCGCCCGTGAGGTGTTGGCGGCCAGCGGGGACAAGGAGAAGGCCGCGCTGGCGGAGCACCCGCTGCTCTTCCCCACCGACGAGATGCGGGCCCGGCTGCACACCATGCGCGACGTCACCTCCGCCGAGCGTCCCGGTCTGCACAAGGTCTGGGGCCGGATCACCGGGGTGTAGCGGAGCGGGGCCGGCCGGTCCGGCGGCTCAGCGCCGGACGGCGTCCAGCGCGAGCAGGGCGACGTGCAGCGAGAGGCAGGACTCGACCTGGTCGAGGTCGACGCCGAGGATCCGCTCGACCTTGTGCAGCCGGTCGTAGAAGGACGGCCGGGACAGGTGCGCGGCATCGGCCGCCGCGGACTTGTTCCGGCCCTGTTCCAGGTAGATCCGCAGCATCTGAACCAGCTGGGCGTTGTGCTCGGCGTCGTAGGCGAGCAGCGGGCCCAGCTCGCGCTCCACGTAGGTCTGCAGCCGGGCGTCGTCACGCAGCAGGTGCAGGAGGCCGCGGAGCCGGACGTCGGGCAGCCGGTAGTACGCGGCCGCCCGCCCCCCGGGGGCGTCGTGCAGCGCGGCGTCGGCGACCTGGGTGGCCTCCAGCAGGGTGCGCCGGGCGTCGCGGACCGAGCCGACCGAGGAGCCGGCGGCGACCACCGGTGCCGGTGCGGGGGCGGCGTCCCGGTTGGCCTCCGCCGTCAGCCGGCGCAGCGCCGCGGCGAAGGCGTCCAGCGAGGCGTGCTCGTCCTGCTGGGCGCCGAGTGCGATCAGCACGCCCACGCCCTCGTCGTCCAGCGCGCCGACGAGCGCGGAGAGGCGGCAGCTGCGGATCGCGGTGGCCGCCAGCTCGGTGAAGTCGCGCAGCCGGGCCTGGGCCTCCAGCGCGGCCGGGATCGGCCCGCGCCGCTGCCGCAGGACCACTCCGACCAGCCGCCGGCCCTCCAGCGGCACGCCGAGTGCCTGGGCGCGCAGCGCCACCTCGGAGACGGTCAGGGCGTGGGTGAGGATGCCGGAGAGCAGGGTGCGGTGGGTCTGCCGCTCCAGGCTCTCGCGGTCCCGGACCACCAGCCGGTTGAGGGCGAGGGCGGAGGCGCCGCGCTCCAGCAGCATGGTGTGCGGGTGCGCGGTGCCCTCGGGCAGCGGCCCCGGATCGGCGACCAGGACCAGCCGGCCCCAGTCCTGCCCCCGGGCGCCGACCGTGGTGACCAGCCAGCCGCTGCGCGGGTCGTGGCCGGTGCGGCCGGGTGGGCGGACCCCGCGCGAGCGGCGTTCCCAGTCCTCCAGCAGCTCCGTCTCGGGCCGGCCGGCGGTGTCGTGCGCCAGCACCTGGTGGGCGAGGTTCTCCAGGACGACGGGCCCGCCCGCCATCCGGGCCACCTGGCGGACCACCTCGGCCGGCTCGGCGCCCTCCACCACCAGCTCGTTGAAGACCTGGTGGACCGCCTCCGAGGTGCGCAGCTGCTCCAGCTGGGCGTTGACCACCAGGGCGTGCACGGCCTCGGTGACGGCGACGAAGCGCAGCTCGCGGCGGAGCGCGATCAGCGGCAGGCCGCGCTGCTCGGCGGCGTGCACCAGGGCGCGCGGCAGCGAGTCGAAGTAGCGCCGGCCGAACTCGATGACCAGGCCGGCCACGCCGACCTCGTCCAGCTCGCGCACGTACCGGGCCAGCCCTTCGCGGTCTTCGGGCAGCGCGATGCCGGTGGTCAGCACCAGCTCGCCGCCCTGGAGCACACCGGCGACATCGGGCAGTTCGCTGACGTGGACCCAGCGGACCGGGCGCTCCAGACGGTCGGTGCCGGCGACGACCTGGGGGAGGCCGCGCCGCATCACCTCCAGATCGAGCACACGGGCGACGGTGGGGAGCATCGCGGGCCTCCAGGGTTCAGAGTGTCAGGTAAATCATCGCTCCTGGCGACGATCTGTCGCCCTGGGGGAACCCTTGCACCCTGTAAGGCCCTGTGTGCCTAGCTTTCCGGGGTGACCCTTGTCCCGCCCGGGCGGCAAAGGGCATGGTCAGCGGGTCGGCTGTGGCGAAAGACGGCACAACCGTGGGAATCCGTCGCGTAACCGGAAAGAAACAGCAGGATCCCTTGCCGGGGTAACGCGGGGCTGTCAGGATCGCGCATCCCGGTGAACGACCGGACCGGATTCCCCCGTACCGCAGACGCGGCGACTCGACCAGTCGTACGACGCCGGTGCGGTCCCCTGCCCGCCGGCCCGTGCAGCATGGCGGAATCAGGCGGTCCCACGCCTTGCGGGCAGTCGAACCACCGGCACTTGGAGGAACCAGATGGACCTGACCGACTTCGGCGCGGGCGCGCAGTACATCGCCGGCCGGCAGAGCCGGGGGAGCGGCGACCCCTTCCAGGTCGTCAACCCGGCGGACGGCAGTGTGGTCGAGCAGATCTCCCTCGCCTCCACCGAGCAGGTGGACGCCGCCGTGGCCGCCGCCCGTGCCGCGCTGCCCGAGTGGGCCGGCGCCACCCCCGGGGCCCGCTCGGAGGCGCTGACCAGGCTGGCCGCCGTCCTCACCGGCGCCGGCGCCGACCTCGCCCGGGTGGAGACCGCGCAGACCGGCAAGCCGGTCAAGCTCTCCACCGAGTTCGACGTCCCCGGCACCATCGACAACGCCGCGTTCTTCGCGGGAGCCGCCCGCAACCTGGAGGGCAAGGCGGCCGGCGAGTACTCCGGGGACCACACCTCGTACGTGCGGCGCGAGCCGATCGGCGTGGTCGGCTCGATCTCGCCGTGGAACTACCCGCTCCAGATGGCCGCCTGGAAGATCCTCCCGGCGATCGCGGCGGGCAACACCATCGTCCTCAAGCCGGCCGAGCTGACCCCGCTGACCTCGGTGATGTTCGCCCGGGCCTGCACCGCGGCCGGCATCCCGGACGGTGTGGTCAACGTGGTCACCGGCGCCGGGCGCACCGCGGGCGAGCGCCTGGTCGCGCACCCGGACGTCGCGATGGTCTCCTTCACCGGCTCCACCCCGGTCGGCCGGCGGGTCGCCGAACTCGCCACCGCCACCGTCAAGCGCACCCACCTGGAGCTCGGCGGCAAGGCCCCGTTCGTGGTCTTCGACGACGCCGACCTGGACGCCGCCGTGCACGGCGCGGTCGCCGCCTCGCTGATCAACAGCGGCCAGGACTGCACCGCCGCCACCCGCGCCTACGTGCAGCGTCCGCTCTACGACGCCTTCGTGGCCGGGGTCGCCGAGCTCTACGGCGCGATCCGGCTCGGCGACCCGCTGAACCCGCGGACCGACCTCGGCCCGCTGGTCTCCCACACCCACCGCGACCGGGTGGCCGGCTTCGTCGAGCGCGCCCGCGGGTACGGCGCCACCGTCGTCACCGGCGGCCGCGCCCCCGAGAAGGGCCACGACGGCACCGACCTCACCCGCGGCGCCTACTACCTGCCCACCCTCGTCACCGACGCGGCGCAGGACAGCGAGATCGTCCAGGGCGAGATCTTCGGCCCGGTCCTGGTCGTGCTGCCCTTCGACGGCGACGACGAGGGGCTGCGGCTGGCCAACGACACCCCGTACGGCCTGGCCGCCTCGGCGTGGACGAGCAACGTGCACCGCTCGCTGCGCGCCACCCGGGAGATCGCGGCCGGCTGTGTCTGGGTCAACGACCACATCCCGATCATCAGCGAGATGCCGCACGGCGGCTACAAGTCCTCCGGCTACGGCAAGGACATGTCGCAGTACTCGCTGGACGAGTACACCCAGGTCAAGCACGTCATGTTCGACACCACGGCGGTGGCCCGCAAGGACTGGCACCGCACCGTCTTCGGAGACAGATAACCCCTTCCAGGGGCGTTCCCCCACCGCCCCGTCCCGACCTCTCGCCCCCAGGAGGCCCGTTCCATGGCGTTCAACGAGCTCACCGACGGTCTGCCCGAACCGGTCCGCAAGGCCTGGGAACGCAGTCTGACCAGTGGCCGGGCCTCCCTCGGCAGGCGGACGCTGCTGCGCGCCGCCGCCCTCACCGCCGGTGCCGGCACGCTGGCGGCCTGCGGCATCCCGGCGGCCGGCACCGCCGGCACCGGGGACTCCACCGCGAACGCCGCCCCGGACCTCTCGGAGAGCGAGCGGGAGGTGAGCTTCTCCAACTGGCCGCTCTACGTCGACACCGACGAGAACGACCCGGAGAAGCACGGCTCGCTGGAGGCCTTCACCGCGGCCACCGGGATCAAGGTCAAGTACGCCGAGGACATCAACGACAACGTCGAGTTCTTCGGCAAGGTCAAACCGCAGCTCGCGGCCGGCCAGGACACCGGCCGCGACCTGGTGGTCCTCACCGACTGGATGGCCGCGCGGCTGATCCGCCTCGGCTGGGCGCAGAAGCTGACCCCGGCCAACGTCACCACCGCGATCACCACCGTGGACGCGCGCTTCCGCGCCCCCGACTGGGACCCGGGCCGGCTCTACTCCTACCCGTGGGCCGGCATCCAGACGGTGGTCGCCTACAACAAGAAGGCCACCAGGGGGAGGGAGGTCACCAGCGTCGCCCAGCTGCTGGAGGACCCCGACCTCAAGGGCCGGGTCACCTTCCTCTCCGAGATGCGCGACACCGTCGGGATGACCCTGCTGGACATGGGCAAGGACCCGGCGAAGTTCACCGCCGACGACTACGACGCGGCGATCGCCCGGCTGCAGAAGGCCGTGGACAGCAAGCAGATCCGCCGCTTCACCGGCAACGACTACGGCCAGGAACTCTCCTCCGGCGACATCGCGGCCTGTGTCGCCTGGGGCGGCGACCTGATCCAACTGAGGGCCGACAACCCGGACATCGAGTTCGCGATCCCGGAGAAGGGCTTTGTCACCGCGACGGACAACATGCTCGTTCCGGCCAGGGCCCGGCACAAGGCCAACGCCGAGAAGCTGATCGACTTCTACTATCAGCCCAAGATCGCGGCGCAACTGGCCGCGGGCATCGGCTACGTCTCCGCCGTCACCGGGATGGAGAAGGAGCTCGCGATCCTCGCCCCGGACAGCGCGGCCAACCCGCTGGTCGTCCCCACCCCTGAGATGGCGGCGAAGGCGCACGTGTTCCGAAGCCTGACCGAGGCCGAGGAGAGCTCCTTCGAGGAGAAGTTCTCCAAGCTCATCGGCGCCTGACCCCCACTGACGGCAGAGAACCAGAGAGACACCACCCATGACAGAGCAGCTGCGCTCCGCGGCCACCGGCGGCGACGTCCGCCTCACCGGCATCGGCAAGACCTACGGCTCCTTCACCGCCGTCCACCCGCTCGACCTGACCGTCCCCCAGGGCTCCTTCTTCGCGCTGCTCGGTGCCTCCGGCTGCGGCAAGACCACCACCCTGCGCATGATCGCCGGGCTGGAGGAGCCCACCAGCGGGACCGTCCTGATCGGCGGCCAGGACGTCACCGCCCTGCCCCCGTACAAGCGGCCGGTGAACACCGTCTTCCAGAGCTACGCGCTCTTCCCGCACCTCGACATCTTCGAGAACGTGGCCTTCGGACTGCGCCGGCGCGGCAAGAAGGACGTCAAGAAGCAGGTCGACGACATGCTGGAGCTGGTGGAGCTCGGCCAGTACGCCCGCCGCAAGCCGCACCAGCTCTCCGGTGGCCAGCAGCAGCGCGTCGCCGTCGCCCGCGCCCTGATCAACCACCCGCAGGTGCTGCTCCTGGACGAGCCGCTCGGCGCCCTCGACCTCAAGCTCCGCCGGCAGATGCAGCTGGAGCTCAAGCGGATCCAGACCGAGGTCGGCATCACCTTCGTCCACGTCACCCACGACCAGGAGGAGGCCATGACCATGGCCGACACCATCGCGGTGATGAACGGCGGCCGGGTGGAGCAGCTCGGCGCCCCCGCCGAGCTCTACGAGAACCCCGGCACCACCTTCGTGGCCAACTTCCTCGGCCAGTCCAACCTGCTGCCCGCCGACGTGACCGGCCAGGAGGGCGGTGACCTGCTGCTCAGCGCCGCCGGCGCCCGGCTCGCCGTGCCCAGGGCCCGGTGCGCCGCCGACGCCAAGAAGGTCCACCTCGGCGTCCGGCCGGAGAAGATCACCATCGAGCACGCCTCCGCCGAGGTCGCCGCCGGTCGCAACCGGCTGGGCGGCACCGTGGTCGACTCCAGCTTCATCGGCGTCTCCACCCAGTACCTGGTGCGCACCGACGGCGGCCAGGAGGTGACCGTCTTCGAGCAGAACATGGAGCGCGACACCCGGATCGTCCCCGGCGCGCCCGTCGTCCTGCACTGGAACCCGGCGCACTCCTTCGCCCTGGACGCCGCGCAGGCGATCGACGCGGGCACCGGGGAGGCTGCGGCATGACCACCACGACCGCGGCGGCGCCGCCGCAGGCCATACCCCCCGACGGCAGCCCGCTGCCCGAACCGGCCGCGCGGCCCAGGCGCAAGCTCACCCCGTACTGGCTGCTGCTGCCCGGCATCGCCTGGCTGGTCGTCTTCTTCGCGGTGCCGATGGTCTACCAGGCCTCCACCTCGCTGCAGACCGGCTCGCTGGAGGACGGCTTCAACGTCACCTGGCACGTCGCCACCTACTGGGACGCCCTGGTCGAGTACCGCTGGCACTTCGTCCGCTCGTTCGGCTACGCCGCGACCGCCACGCTGTTCTGCCTGGCCATCGGCTACCCGCTCGCGTACACGATCGCCTTCAAGGCGAGCAAGCGCTGGCGCAACGTCATCCTGATCCTGGTGATCGCGCCGTTCTTCACGAGCTTCCTGATCCGCACGCTGGCCTGGAAGACCATCCTCTCGGACGGCGGCCCGGTGGTCGGCGCGCTCAACGCGCTGCACGTCCTGGACCTCACCAGCGCCGTCGGGCTCACCTCCGGCGACCGGGTGCTGGCCACGCCGCTCGCGGTGGTCTGCGGTCTGACCTACAACTTCCTGCCGTTCATGATCCTTCCGCTGTACACCTCGCTGGAACGGATCGACCCGCGCCTGCACGAGGCGGCCGGAGACCTGTACGCCCGCCCGTTCACGACCTTCCGCAAGGTGACCTTCCCGATCTCGCTCCCCGGCGTGGTCGCGGGCACGCTGCTCACCTTCATCCCGGCCTCCGGCGACTACATCAACGCCCAGCTGCTGGGCTCGCCGAGCGAGCAGATGGTCGGCAACGGCATCCAGAAGCAGTTCCTGAACGTGCTCGACTACCCCACGGCCGCCGCGCTGAGCTTCATCCTGATGGCCCTGATCCTGGGCATGGTGACGGTCTACATGCGCAAGGCCGGGACGGAGGAACTGGTCTGATGTCCCGAGTGATCAAGTGGATCCGGGCCCACCTGGTGGTGCTGGCCGGCCTGCTGGCCCTGGCCTACCTGGTGCTGCCCAACCTGGTGGTCCTCGCCTTCTCGTTCAACAAGCCGGTGGGCAAGTTCAACTACGAGTGGTCCGAGTTCTCCACCGACGCCTGGACCGACCCCTGCGGCGTGGCCGACATGTGCCAGTCGCTGTCGTTGAGCCTGGAGGTCGCGGTGCTCGCGACCGTCGGCGCCACCGTGCTCGGCACCATGGTCGCCTTCGCGCTGGCCCGCTACCGCTTCCGCGGCCGCTCCGCCACCACCGCGATGATCTTCCTGCCGATGGCCATGCCCGAGGTCGTGATGGCCGCCTCGCTCGGCACGCTCTTCCTCAACATGCGCATCCCGTTCGGCTTCACCACGATCCTCATCGCGCACATCATGTTCTGCCTGAGCTTCGTGGTGACGGCGGTCAAGGCACGCGTGATGAGCATGGACCCGAGGCTCGAACAGGCCGCCCAGGACCTCTACGCGACCCCGGTCCAGACCTTCCTGCGGGTCACCCTGCCGCTGGCCGCCCCGGGCATCGCCGCCGGCGCGCTGCTCAGCTTCGCGCTCTCCTTCGACGACTTCATCATCACCCAGTTCAACTCGGGCCCGACCACGGTCACCTTCCCGATGTTCGTCTGGGGCGCCTCGCAGCGCGGCATCCCGGTGCAGGTCAACGTCATCGGCACCGCGATGTTCATCGCCGCGGTGGTCCTGACCGTCGCCGGTCAGTGGCTCGGGAACCGCCGGAAGGCCACCGCCTGACCGCCCGGGCCGCCTCCCGGGCATACCGTCGAGAGGTGGCCCCCACCACCACCATCAATGTGCAGAAAGTGGCTGATAATGCATGGACTCCGCCCGCGCACTCAGTGACGCCAGGCCCACCCCCTTCTGGCTGGAGGACCCGGGCCGGCCGGCGGCGCTGCCCGCTCTGGTCGGTGACGTCAAGTGCGACCTGCTGGTCGTCGGCGGCGGCTACTCCGGCCTCTGGACCGCCCTCGTCGCCAAGGAGCGCGACCCCTCCCTGGACGTCGTCCTGGTCGAGGGCAACGAGGTGGGGTGGGCCGCGTCCGGGCGCAACGGCGGATTCTGCGCGGCCAGCCTCACCCACGGCTTCGGCAACGGACTGCAGCGCTGGCCCGCCGAACTCGCCCAGCTCGAACGCCTCGGCGCCGCCAACCTGGACGGCATCGAGGCGACCCTCAAGCGCTACGACATCGACGCCGAGTGGGAGCGCACCGGCGAGATCGACGTCGCCACCCAGCCCCACCAGCTCGCCGAGCTGCAGGAGGTCGCCGAGGCCGTCGCCGAGTACGGACTCGACGTCACCGTGCTCGACCGCGACGAGCTGCGGGCCCAGGTCGACTCGCCGACCTTCCTCGGCGGGCTCTGGGACAAGGAGGGCGTGGCGATGGTCCACCCCGCCAAGCTGGCCTGGGGCCTCAAGGCCGCCTGCCTCACCCAGGGCGTGCGGATCTTCGAGCACACCCGGGCGACGGACCTCAAGGAGTACGGCAGCGGCATGGCCGTCCGCACCCCGTACGGGCGGGTCTTCGCCCGGCGGGTCGCCCTCGGCACCAACGTCTTCCCCTCCCTGGTCAAGCGGGTCCGCCCGTTCGTCGTCCCGGTGTACGACTACGCGCTGATGACCGAGCCGCTCAACGAGGAACAGCTCACCGCGATCGGCTGGAAGGGACGGCAGGGGCTCGGCGACAGCGCCAACAAGTTCCACTACTTCCGGCTCTCCGCCGACAACCGCATCCTCTGGGGCGGCTACGACGCCGTCTACAACTACGGCGGGAACGTCCGGCACGAGTACGACCAGCGGCCGGAGACCTTCCGCACCCTGGCGCACAACTTCTTCCGCTGCTTCCCGCAGCTGGAGGGGCTGCGCTTCACCCACGCCTGGGGCGGTGCGATCGACACCTGCACCCGGTTCTCGGCGTTCTTCGACACCGCCTACCGCGGCCGGGTCGCCTACGCCGCCGGGTACACCGGGCTCGGCGTCGGCGCCACCCGGTTCGGCGCCGAGGTGATGCTCGACCTGCTGGCCGGGGAGCGGACCGAGCGCACCTCCCTGGAGATGGTGCGCTCCAAGCCGCTGCCGTTCCCGCCCGAGCCGGTGCGCTGGGCCGGCATCGAGATCACCACGCGTTCGCTGGAGCGCGCGGACCGGACCGGTGGCCACCGCAACCTTTGGCTGCGCACCCTCGACCGGCTGGGGCTGGGCTTCGACAGCTGAGCGTCCGACCGATCGATTGCTTGTTTGATCGGTCGGCGTGTTGGTCCGGTGGCCGCTTGATCCGGCGGCCTCTTGGACCGATCACCGGCCGAACCGATGAGCAGCCGTACCGATCACCGGCTGATCCGGTGATCAGTACGGTGCCCGGCCGGATTGCGCCGTCCGGCCAGGTGATCGCGTTACCCGTGTAAGAGAGACCCGCCGTCCCCCTCTCGTTGGTGACGGCGGGTCTCGGTTCCCGTCGCGCCACGATCAGCAGCCGCGCTGAGAAACGGGGACAGCACCATGGAGAGCACCGGACTGCACTGGCTCGCCCAGGCGGCACCGGACCCGGACGCCTTCCGGGAACAGTGGGAACGCAGCGGACTGGGCCTGATGCTGCTGCCCGCCGGCCGGCGCTGGGACGTCCTCTCGGTGCCCGGCCGGCTCGGCCGTCCCGTCCTCGACATCCTCGACTCCCGCTCCTGCGGGCCGGTCCTCAGCGACTTCGCGGGCGAGAGCATCGGCTTCCTCGTCCCCGTCGGCACGGCCACGCGCTGGATCGGCACGGGCGTCCGCTGCGCCGGCGACGGCACCTGGATCGTCGTGCCGCACCCCGAACGGCGCAGCCGGGGCGTGCGCTGGCTCATCCCGCCCGACGGCTCCGGGCGGCTCAACGACCCGGTCCTGCTGGAGCTCGCCCTGCACGAGGCCGCTGCCCGGCTCAGCGACTGGTGAGACCGGCCGAGCGCTCGGAGCTCCGGGCACCGGGCGCGGACTCGGGGCGCCCCGGCGGCGGACCGGCCCGGACGCACGGCGTGGGCGGTCGCGTCAGACTGGGAGGGTGACCACCGCCCCGGACACCGTCGACGCCTCCCTCCGCCCGGGCCCGGCCCAGCTGCGGCTCGCCGAGCTGGCCCGTCCCGTCTGCGACCGGCTCGGGCTCGCGCTCGCGGGTGGGCACGCACTGCGCGCCCACGGTGTGCCGGCCTGCGCCCAGGACGGGCTGACCCTGGTGACCAGCGGTGATACCGACCTGCCGCAGGCCGCGGCCGAGCTGGCCGCCGCCTACCGGGCGGCCGGCGGCGGGGTCGCCGAGCGCCCGGGCACGCCGCGCCTGGAGCAGCTGTCCGTCCGCCTGTCGCTCGGCGGGCGGACGCACACGGTCGAGCTGCGCAAGGAGCCGCTGGGCCGTCGCCCGGTCCGCCTCGACCTCGGCGCACCGGCACCCGCGGAGACCCCGCTGACGATGACGGTCGTCGCCCTGGAGGACGCGGCCGCGCTCGCCACCGCACTGCTCGCCGACCGGGGCCTGCCGCGCGACCTGCTCGACGTGCACGCCTTGACCGCCTGGTACCGGGAGGGGGAGCTGCTCGCGCTGGCCACCGCGCTGGACGCGGACTTCCCGCCCGCGGTGCTCGCGGACCGGCTGGAGACCCTCGCCGATGCCGCCGACGGGCGGTACCGGGCCCGGGGAACGGCGGGCAGCGCGGTGGGTGGCCTGAAGCGGTGGGCCCTGGCGTGGGCGCAGGACCTTCGGCTCGATCTGCTGGAGACCCAGGAGGCCGCGGACGGGCTGCACGATCCGTACCTGGAGGACGTGGAGGCCCTGGAAGACGCCGAGGAGGTGGCACCCGTCGACGCGGTGCCGGGCGACGACGGGGCTGTGGAGTCGGGCGGGGCCGTGCAATCGGACGGGGCCGTGGAGCCGGGCGGGGCCTGAGCTTCGCCTGTTCGGCCGATACGGCCGACGACCTGTAAGGCTGAATCCACGATCCCCGTCAGCCTGTTCGTTGAGGCGGGCGGTGGCGGCCACCAGACTGGGTGATGAGCGCGGTAGCCCCGTGATCCCGTCGCCCGGCCCCCTCGCGGGCGGCGCCACACAAGGGACCGGCGGCAGGACGCCGCCCGGGACTTCGGAGGCAGACGGACCATGAGCAAGCACATCATTCACTGGATCGGTGGCCGGTCGGTCGCCACCGCCGGCGCTGCGCCCCGCCGCGGTGACATCTTCGACCCGGCGACCGGCCAGGTCTCGGGCCACGTCGACTTCGCCGAGATCGCCGAGGTCGACCAGGCCGTGGCCGCCGCCGCCTCGGCCTTCGCCGAGTGGCGCAACGCCTCGGTCGCCAAGCGCAGCACGGTGCTCTTCAACTTCCGCGAGCTGCTCAACGCCCGCCGGGACGAGCTGGCCGCGATCATCGTCTCCGAGCACGGCAAGGTGCACTCCGACGCGCTCGGTGAGATCGCCCGCGGCCTGGAGGTCGTCGAGTACGCCTGCGGCATCCCGCAGCTCGTCAAGGGCGGCTTCACCGAGCAGGCGTCCACCGGGATCGACGTCTACTCGATCCGCCAGCCGCTCGGCCCGGTCGCCATCATCTCGCCGTTCAACTTCCCGGCCATGGTGCCGATGTGGTTCTTCCCGATCGCCATCGCGGCCGGCAACTCGGTCGTGCTGAAGCCGTCGGAGAAGGACCCGTCCGCCGCCAACTTCCTCGCCGAGCTGTGGAAGGAGGCCGGCCTGCCGGACGGCGTGTTCAACGTCGTGCACGGTGACAAGGCCGCCGTCGACCGCCTGCTGGAGCACCCCGACATCAAGTCGGTCAGCTTCGTCGGCTCCACCCCGATCGCCCGCTACGTCTACGAGACCGGCACCCGCTACGGCAAGCGCGTGCAGGCGCTCGGCGGCGCCAAGAACCACATGCTCGTCCTGCCGGACGCCGACCTCGACCTCAGCGCCGACGCCGCCATCAACGCCGGCTTCGGTGCGGCCGGCGAGCGCTGCATGGCCATCTCGGTGCTGGTCGCCGTCGACCCGATCGGCGACGAGCTGGTCGAGAAGATCAAGCAGCGGATCGCCAACCTGAAGGTCGGCCCCGGCTGCAACGGCGACTCCGAGATGGGCCCGCTGGTCACCGGCCAGCACCGGGACAAGGTCACCTCCTACGTCGAGTCCGGTGTCGCCGACGGCGCCGAGCTGGCGGTCGACGGCCGGAAGCACCCGGTCACCGCCGAGGACCGGAACGGCGCCCCGACCACGGACGGCTTCTGGCTCGGCCCCACGCTGTTCGACCACGTCAAGCCCGGCATGTCCGTCTACAACGACGAGATCTTCGGCCCGGTGCTGTCGGTCGTGCGCGTCGCCTCCTACGAGGAGGGCGTGGCGCTCATCAACGCCAACCCCTACGGCAACGGCACCGCCATCTTCACCAACGACGGCGGCGCCGCCCGGCGCTTCCAGTACGAGGTGGAGGTCGGCATGGTCGGCATCAACGTGCCGATCCCGGTGCCCGTCGCCTACTACTCGTTCGGTGGCTGGAAGGCCTCCCTGTTCGGTGACGCCCACGCGTACGGTCCGGACGGCGTGCAGTTCTTCACCCGCGGCAAGGCCGTCACCCAGCGCTGGCTGGACCCGTCGCACGGCGGCATCAACCTCGGCTTCCCGACCAACAGCTGAGCCACCGCTCCCTGCGGCCGCCGGTCGGACCCTTCCCCCGGGGGTCCGGCCGGCGGCCGTTCGCCGTTGGTCCTGGGCTACGAGCCCGCGACGGCACGGCAGGGCCGTTTGCATCGCCCGGCCGACCGGCGTAGTGTTCCCTAGTCGCTCGACTGGGAGCACCGGACACGCGTCTGCGCGGACGGTCCCGGAGCGGCCAATCCCTAGAAACATCACTTCCCGGTTCGGGCTGGGTTGCGCTTTGTCATTTTGACGGTGCGGCTCGGGTCTTATTCGGTGTGCCCGTTTATATGGATTGCGGCCGGATTCGCCTTTCGGGGCGGGGATCGGCTAGAGTTTGAAACGTCGGACGGGGCGTCAAGCCG
>NZ_JBHVWC010000042.1:0-3011 GCF_042882445.1 Kitasatospora sp. NPDC058218
CGCCGAGCACGGTGCCGAGCTCGCCACCGTCGCCCTGGCCTGGCTGGGCACCCGCCCGACGGTCGCCGCCCCGATCGCCAGCGCCCGCCGCGTCGGACGCACCGTTACGGGCGCCCGAAATGGGTGGGGTAGAAGCCACTGCTGAGAGTGGAGACCCGCACCGTCTTCCCCGGTCGGGGGGCCTCGACGAAGGTGCCGCCGCCGAGGTAGATCCCCACGTGGTGGATGCCGGAGGCCCGGCCGCTGTCCGACCAGAACAGCAGGTCACCGCGGCGCAGCTGCCCTGCGGTGATCGGGGTGGTGGCCGCGTACTGGTCGTCCGCCACCCGCGGCAGGCTGATCCCGCTGCGCCGGTAGGCCTGCTGGACCAGCCCCGAGCAGTCGTAGCCGGACGGGCCGTTGCCGCCCCAGACGTACGGCTTGCCGAGCTGGGCGAGCGCGTAGTCGATCGCCGCCCCGGTGCTGCGGGAGGCCGGCGCGCTGTCGGAGGCCGGCCGGGTGGCGGGCTGCGCGGGCGCGGGGGCCGACCCGCCGGACCGGCCGGTGCGGCTGAGGTAGATGTCGTAGTGGCTGGTGTACCGCCACTCGCCGCTGCCGTTCTTGAACCAGTACGTGGAACCGTCCCAGCCCTGCCGCATCCCCGAGGACGGCGCTGACGCGGACGCGGACGGTGTCGGGGGCGTGGCCGAGCCGTTGGAGACGACCGCCTTGCCGGCGGAGCCGCCGGACTTGCCGGTGCGGGCGGTGTAGACGTCGCGGTGGGTGGTCCAGCGCCATCCGCCGTTCGCGCCCTTGAACCAGTACTTCGAGCCGTCCCAGCCCGGTGTGCCGGGCGCGGCGTGCGCGGATCCGGCACCGGTCGTCAGACCGACCACGCCGGCTCCCGCCAGCACCGTGGTGGCCAGGCAGGTACTTCGCACGGCCCGGTGTATTCGCCCGCCGCCGGACGCCCCGGCCGCCGGGCGGGCGGTTCGCGGCCGGGCCGCGCAGTGCGGGCAGCCGCAGCCCGCCACGGTGGAGCCGCTGCCGAGGCTCTCCTCGAAATCGATCAGTGCGGCGTCGGCGTCGAAGCCGGCGAACTCCGCCTCGACATCGGCCTCGACATCGGCCTCCGGGCCGGTGGCTATCCTCATGCCGGTCGTCCTTCCTTCCGCCCGGCCCGGGCGGCCGGGGACGGTACCGAGGCGGCCACTCCGGCCGGGGCGACGAAGGCGACCAGCAGCTGCTCCATCAGCGCGCTGCGGGCGGCCTCGTCCAGCTCGTGCGCGGTCGCGCGCTCCAGCCGGCGAACGGCGAGCGCCGCCGCCTCCACCGCGTCGTCGACCAGCACCGTGCGCAGGCCCGCGTCCAGGTCCGCCAGCCGGCGGCGGCGCATCGACTCGGCGACCTCGGGCGCGTAGTCCAGCGCCAGCGGCTGCACCGAGTAGACCTCCAGGCCGGCCGGGGCGACCTCGGCGGCCAGCGACCGGGTCAGCTCGTCGGCGAACCACTGGCCGTCGCGCAGCGCGGGACCGGGCGCCGCGTTGCTGTCGCACGGCAGCATGGACGCGGTGCGGGTCAGCACCGCCTGCACCTGCTCGCGCAGGTAGTCCTCGTGGCCCTCGATCGACAGCAGCGCCCGGGCGGTGTCCTTGACCCGCCAGACGATCAGCAGCCGGACGACGATCGGCGTGCCGGTCCGGTCGACCACCTTGACCGGCTCGCTGCGCCAGTGCCGCAGCCGGACATCCACCCGGCGTCGGCGCAGCAGCGGGTTGACCCAGACCAGACCGGTGCGCCGGACGGTCCCGCGGTAGCGGCCCCAGCGACTGAGCACCCGGGTCTCGCCGCCCGCGTTGGCCAGCAGCCCGGCCAGCGAGAGGACGATCAGCAGCCCCGCCGCGGTGACCGCGGCGACGGTCCTCGCCTCCACCACCGCCCCGCCACCGGCCCTGGCTGCGGCGGTGCGCAGGTCGGGCAGCGCGTCCCAGTGCGGGATGACGCCGTCGCTCAGCAGGACCAGCAGGACGGCGGCCACGCCGAGCAGCAGCGCCAGCAGGGCGATCCAGCCGGGCAGCGCGGTGGCGCCGTGCTCGCGCAGCGCCTGGTCGGCGCGCGGGGGCCGGCGGGAGGTGGTCGCGGTGATCGCGCCGGCCGGGGTGGCCTCCGGAAGCTCCACCGCCTCCGGGGCCGCCGTCTCCAGCGGGTCGCGCAGGTCGACCGGCGTGCCCGCCGGGCCGGGGACCGTCGCCAGCTGCGCGGTCGCCGGGCCGCTGTCGACCGGCTTGCCGGTCTTGGCCGCCTTCACCAGCGGGCTGGAGCCGGAGGCGGAACGTTCCGGCAGGGCCGGGGGCAACGCCTTGGGAAGATTGTCGGGTCGCTGCGAAAAATCGCGGGTGACGTCCATGCACGGATCCTCGGGTTCAGTGTGTCGCGCAACGGGCGGCCCGGATCTGACGGGCAGTGCCAGAGTCAGGCTAAGTTCATACGTCATCAAATGCGACATTTGCGATAGAGCGTGTCGACATTTGCTGACGAATCATCTGAAGCTGACCTGACGCGCAGGCACATGAGCGGATGGTCGGATTGGTTCAGCGCCGCCGGGCGCCGGGACCGCGAGCGAAGACCCGACGGGTGATCAGGCCGATCCCGGTGAGCAGCAGCAGAAGACCGGCGAGCCCGCCGCGCCAACCCTCGGACCGGGAGTGGTCGGAAGCCGGCTGCGCCTGCGTCGCCTCGCCCCCGCTGGAGGGCTCGACGGACGACCCGGCCGGGGGCGCGGCCAGCGCCCGGGAGGTCTCGGCCGAGACCTGACCGGCGACCACCGCCGGCGCCGCCCCGGCGGTCGCAGTGGCTGTGGGGGCACCTGTGGTGGGTGGGACGGTCGGAATGGGCACGGTGGACGGGTTGGACAGCGTGGATGGCGTGGACGTGACGGTCGCGCCGGTGACCGACGCCCCCGCACTGGGGCTCGGGCTCGGGCTGACGACCACCCCAGGGCTGACAGTCGGGCTCGGGGTGGCCGAGGGCAC
>NZ_JBHVWC010000042.1:3110-51677 GCF_042882445.1 Kitasatospora sp. NPDC058218
CCGAAGGAGCGACCGCCCCGACACCCGGCGGGACGACGATCGGCAGCAACCCGGGCAGGACGGACTCCAGAACGGGCTCCACGGCAGGCGCCGCAGAGACCGACACCGAGGGCGAAACCGTCGGCACCGGCACGGCAGAGGCCGTTGCCGTCGGCCGACCGGCGACCGACGCCCCCGCGCTCGGGCTGACGACCACCCCAGGGCTGACAGTCGGGCTCGGGGTGGCCGAGGGCACCGAAGGAGCGACCGCCCCGACACCCGGCGGGACGACGATCGGCAGCAACCCGGGCAGGACGGACTCCAGAACGGGCTCCACGGCAGGCGCCGCAGGAACGGACGGGGTCGGCGGCACCGACACCGACGGTGACGGGACCGACGGCGACGGCACGGCAGGGGCCGTCGGCTGACCGACCGGCAGGGTGGCAGCGGGTACGGACGGAGAAGGAACCGCAGCCGGGGCCGGGGTGGCCGCCGCAACGGACGGCGACACCGCAGTCGGCGACGGCACCGCAGACGCGGTCGCCGCCGCAGCGGGCGACGGCACCGAGGACGCCACCGGCGGGACCGACGGCGCTGCCGTCAGCGCGGCCGACGGCGCAGGCGAGGCCGCCGAGGCGGACGGGGTCGCCGGAACCACCGGAACGACCGGTTCGGACGGGGCTCCGGGCGACGGCACGGCAGCCGCCGCGACCCGGACGGTGACGGCGTCCGCCGCTGTCCCGTTGCCCGCCAGGTCGGTCGCGGTGACGACCAGCCACTGCTCGCCGTCCGTCAGATCACGGTTGGCCGTGCAGGCCCAGCTGCCGTCGACGGCGGCGGTGGCCCCGCAGGCCACGACCCGCTCCGCCGAGGCCGAGCTGCCGGACCGGGCGGTGACGATCACCCTGGCCCCGGGCTCGGCCCGGCCGCCCAACTTGGGCCGGGCCGCCCGGAGCGTCTCGCCCGCGGTCGGTGTGGTCAGCACCGGCCGGTCCGGCGGCACGGTGTCGACGACCAGCGCGGTGGCCCGCCCCGCCGTCCGGTTCCCGGCGGCGTCGACGGCGGTCGGGGTGAGCTGGTGGCGCCCGTCCGGCAGGTTCTCCACCGGCAGGCAGGACCAGCCGCCGTCGGACCGCACGGCCGTGCTGCACAGCTCGCCGGCCGCACCGCCGCCGACCCGGTCGGCGACCGAGACGGTGCTGCCCGGCTCCCCGGTGCCGGTCAGCTGGAGGCCCGGGTCGTTGGTGTACTCGGGGAGGGTGAGCACGGGAGCGACGGGCGGCGCGGTCTTCACGGTGACCCGGACGGGATCGCCGCGCAGCACCAGACCGCCGCTGGTGGTCTCCACCGGGGTGAGGGTGTGCGCGCCGGCGGCGAGCGGGCTGCCCGGCCGGCAGGACCAGTCACCGCCCCGCTCGACCCGGGCCTTGCAGAGCACCGCGTCCCCGTCGCGCACCTCGACCGTCGCCCCGGCCACCGCGCCCTCACCGCGCACCTGCGGGCGGGCGTCGGCGACGACGGTGCCGTCGACCGGGGTGGCGATCTCCGGCCGGGCGGCGCCGACCGTCAGCCTGATCCGCTGGTCCGAGACCTGGCCGGAGTCGGCGAAGCCGCCGGCCGGCACCAGTTGGGCCGCGTCCCGGCCGATCCGCAGCCTGGCCCAGGTCTCCCCCGACGAGGCGTTGGCGGGGACGGTCCACTCCAGGGTGGCGCTGTCGGCCGTGGCGGGGACCTCGGTCTGCACCCGCTCGGTCGGGTCGAACCGGCCGTTGCGGTCGAAGTCGACCCAGCCGGCCAGCGTGGCGGGGGCGCTGTCCACCGCGACCGGGACGGTGACCCGGTAGTACCGGCCGATCGCGGCCCCGGCCGGGTAGCCGACGGCCGGGTCGCCGCCCTGGTACTCGCCGCGTCCGGGCTGGAGCTGGGGCGGCGCCGGGCTGGACCAGACGCTGCGCCGGCCGGCGCCGTGGTCGAGCTGGACCAGCGGCTCGCCGGCCGCGTCGGTGCTCCCGGCGGGCGCGGCGGGCGGCACCAGGGGGGTCGTCCCGGTGGTGCCGGCCCGCCGGTCGTGCCGGGCGGCGCCGGCGGCGTCCGCGCCGAGGAAGAGGTCGGAGAGCAGGTGGGAGGCGTTGCCGTAGCCCTGCGGGGCGGTGCCGACGCCCTCGTCCAGGGTGACGGTGTACGCCTGGGTGAGCGGCGCCGGGGCGGTGGTGGAGCCGGCCCGGGCGGTGGAGCGCTGCTCGACCCGGAAGACGGCGGTGCGGAAGGTGCCGGCCAGCTCCAGGCTGCCCTCCGCGGCGGATCCTGCCTCGGCGTCGCTCCCGCCGCCCGCGCCCGCGGGGGCGAGGCTGTTGCCGTCGACCGTCCAACCCGGCCAGTCGGTGCGGTTGACCAGGGCGGGTGCGCCCGGTGAGCCACCGGTGAGCGTCAGCCTGGTCGCGGTGCTGGTGCTGCCGCCCTTCCCGGTGGCGATTGCGGCGAGCCCGCTGACGTGCAGCCGGGGATTTCTGACCGGTCGGGAAAAGGCGAGCCGAAGCGTTCCGACGGTGCGCCAGGAACCATCCGTCTGCGGACGGTTCTCACTGACCCGGAAGGTCTGCGCGGGATCTCCGGGCCGCAGTCCGTCCGTATAGAGGGCGGCCGCCCGCCCGCCGCCGGAGCGGTCAGCCAATTCACCCGGTTCGGCCGTGACGTCGAAACCGGGAGCGGCGGAGAAATCGAGCTGGACGGTGAGACCGGAGGGAAGGACGGCGCGCTGCTCGCCCGACCAGGTGTCGGGGGACTGCTGTGCGACGGAGGAGGGCGGGTTCCAACCGATCAGCAGCGCGGCCGCCAGGGCGGCGGAGGCGCCGGCCGCCGCCAGCCGCGGCCGCCGCACTCCCCCCGTCCGGGGCGCGTGCCGGTCCGGGGCCGGGGCGGACAGGGCGGCATCGCGGGGGAACTGTCGGCTCATCCGGCTCTCCTTCGGTATCGGCTGCCGGGGTGGCCGGGCAGTCTGGGCACAAGATCTGACAAAACGGAATCACGATCCTGGGCCGGTAATACTGCGACACCTGCACTATTGGCCGCGTCCCACCCGTTCGGCGGTCATCCGACCGGCAGGAAAGGATGTACCCGAAAGGGATGGATTTCATCCATTAGGCGGCGTATCGCGCGGAATCCCGGCGAGCCCAACCGAGGTCCACCGTCCGGCACCTGACCATTCATCGAGCGGCTCTGTTCGAATTTCCGGGGCGCCCGGTGGGGCCGGGGCCCGCGACCGCGAACCCGGTACTCGTCAGGAGCGGTTCCGCCGTCGTCGAACCCCCACGGCCCCCGCCGTCGCCGAGCCCTTCCACCGGCGTCCGTTCGAGCGCAGTCCCGGCGTCCGTGATCCCCGCCCCCCGAGCAGCCGGGCGATCAGCCGGGCGAGCGACCGGATCGGCCTTCGGCGCGAGCGCCCGGCACCCCGGACGGCATCCAGGGCCTCCCGTGGACCTGGCGGGACCTTCCGTGGACCCTCACGCCCGCACAGTCGGCCCGCAATCGGCCGGGTCGGCCGGGTCGGCCGGGTCGGCCGGGGCATCCCCCTCGGCGGGCCGCCGGACCTCGACCGGGCCGGCTGCCGGGACGGGCCGACGGGCGACCCGGGCCGGACAACGGAGAAGCCCCCGGCCGGTGGCCGGGGGCTTCTCGCTGGTGCGCTCAGCAGGATTCGAACCTGCAACCTCTTGATCCGTAGTCAAGTGCTCTATCCGTTGAGCTATGAGCGCAAGTGCCGGGCGGACCCGGTCTTGCGAAGGTTTGGTGCGCTCAGCAGGATTCGAACCTGCAACCTCTTGATCCGTAGTCAAGTGCTCTATCCGTTGAGCTATGAGCGCTCGCCCTGGTGAACGTGTCAGCGGGGCGTTGCGGGGACAACATTACATGACCTGCGACGCGGGGCGAAATCGATTGATCCGAGCCCCCGGGGCGACCGGTCCCGACCGGCCCCGGACATGCGAGAAGCCCCGCCGACGTGATCGTCGACGGGGCTCCCGACTGGCGGAGGCTGAGGGATTTGAACCCTCGATGGGCTTTAAGACCCAAACCGCATTAGCAGTGCGGCGCCATAGACCGGACTAGGCGAAGCCTCCCCACACCTGGACCGCGCCCGCGTGGCGGACTCGCTCCGTGTGCCAGTGATGATGCCACAACCCGAGGGCTCGGCACCAACCACCGCCAACGTTACTAGGCGGGTCGTCCCCGCCGCAAAGAAGAATGAGATACTGCCCTCTCCGGAGGAGCTGCCCTGAGCCGAGGAGACCTGTCGACGTGAGCAGCAGGCCGATCCGAGGCGCTGCTCGCCTCGCCGCCATACTCGACGCCCTGCCCGACGCGTTGTTGCTGGTGAACAGCAACGGCACTGTCGTCGATGCCAACAACGCGGCCGTCCAGGCGCTCCAGACGCCCGGCACCTCGCTGGTCGGCATGGGCGTCCTGGACCTGCTGCCGGAGTTCGACCCGAGCCGGATCCCCGGCTCGATGCGACCGAAGCCGCACGCGGACGACGCCCTCGACCGCCCGGTCCGGATGACCGCCCGCCGTACCGACGGCACCGCCTTCCCGGTCGAGGTCTCCGGCAACGACTTCGCCGACGACGGCGCCGGCTCCGGCGACGGGCGCGGCTACGCGCTCTCCCCGCTCGTCCCCTACGACCCGTACCGCGAGGGTTCGCGGCCCTCCGGCAGCGACCTGCTCCTGCTGCTGGTCCGCGACCTCTCCAGCCGGCTCGGGGTCGAGGCGGAACTGCGCCGCCAGCACAAGCAGACCGAGATGATCCTGCGGGCCGCCGCCGAGGGCGTGCTCGGCGTGGACCTCGAAGGCCGCTGCGTGCTGGTCAACCCGGCCGCCGCGCACATCCTGGAGTACCGGGCGAGCGAGCTGGGCGGGCGCGAGCTGCACCCGCTGATCCAGCACTCCCGGGCCGACGGCACCCCGTTGGCGCTGGAGGAGTCCGCCCTGCTGGACACCCTGACCTCCGGGCGCAAGCACCGGGTGCGCGGCACCGTGCTCTGGCGCAAGGACGGCCGACCGGTCACCGTCGACCTCACCACCGCCCCCGTCCGCGACGGCGACCAGCTGGTCGGCGCGGTGATGACCTTCACCGACCGCAGCCGTGAGCTGGCCCTGGTCGCCCGCAACGACCACCTCACCGCCGTCCTGGAGAGCGAGCTGGGCGGCGCCCTGACCGCGCTGCACCGGCGGATCGACGCGCTCGCCGCCGACCCGGCCGGCCAGCTCTGGCCCGAGGCCAACTGGACGCTGCGGCGGCTGGCCGACGAGTGCCGTCGGTTCGGCAAGCTGATCGACGGCGTGCTCGCCCACCAGCGTTCCGAGGCCGGCGGTGACGGCTCGTCGTCCGGCGGCTCCGGCGAGGACGACAAGGACGGGAAGAAGCCCGCCGACCGGGTGCCGGTCAGCCTGGACAAGGTGATCCGGCAGGCCGTCGAACACGCGGGCGAGCTGGTCGGCGCCGGACGGGTGCGGTTCTCCGTGCACGCCGCCGCCGTCGAGGTGATCGCCGACGAGCAGCGGCTCGCCCAGGCGCTGGCCCACCTGGTCGCCGACGTCAGCGGGGTCGCGCTCTCGCTGGACGCCCCGCCCGCCCTCGCCTCTCCCGGCCTGGCCGCCCCCGGTGCCCCCGCGCTGCCCCCGGCCGGCGGCGACGCGCCGATGGTGGTGCTCGCGGCCGCCCAGCGCGGCGACGTCGCCCGGGTGGAGATCCGCGGGCCCGGACGCGGCGGCAGCCCCGTCCACCTGCCGATAGCCCGCACGGTGGTCGAGCGTCACGGCGGCGTGCTCCAGCCGCACGAGCTGCCCGGCAAGGCCGGCACCACGTACGTCGTCGAGCTTCCGCTGGACCCGGTCGCGGCGAAGGCCGCCGCCGAACGCGCGTCGGCCGAGGGCCGGTCGGACCGGCCCAAGGAGACCGACAGCGCCGTGCTGCCCGACCTGCCGGGCATCCCGCAGCTGCCCGCGGCCCGGCGGGCCGAGGACGATGCCGAGACGGCGCCGGTCGACGGCCCGGCGGCCGGCGAGGCGGCCGACCAGGCCTCCGGACCGGAGCAGGGTGCGAAGGACGAGCCGGCGCAGGCGCCGGTGGCCGAGCGGCGCGGACGCCGGGGCCGGCCGGCGGCCGAGCCCACCGCCCCCGAGGCGGACGCGGCTGCCGCCGCCGCTGCCGAACGGTGGCCGAACGCCCCGGCACGGGTCGAGCGGGCCGTCCCCGAACAGTGGAACGGCACCGGCAACGACCCGGCGTACGGACGCCCGGGCCTGGGCGGCCCGACCCCCCAGCCGAGCGACCCGTGGGGCAAGGACGACGGCCGCTCCGGCACGGCGTACGCGGTGCCGGTCGACGGCCGCCCCGACGAACGCGCCGCCGCGCCCGCCCCGACGGCGCAGCGCGGCCCGCTCGCGCTCGGGCCGGCCACGACGCCCACCGAACCCGCTCCACAGGATCCGGCCGGCACCCCGGCGGACGGCACGCCCGCCGGCGGCACCCCGGCGACCGGCGTACCGGTCGGCGAGGCCGCGGCCGAGGGCGCTCCGACCGGCGCCGAGGCCTTCGGCCGGCCCGGCCGGGAAGCCGACGGCGGGGAGGAGCCGAAGCCGTCCCGGCGGCGCCGCGCGCTGCCGGCCAACGAGGACTCGTCCGGCGGGTTCGCACTCCCCGGCATGCCCGACTCCGCCGCCCCGCTCTACCCCGGCCTGGAGCACGCGCTGCCCGCCGGCCCCGCGCCCGCGCCGCCCGAACCGGCCGCCGCGGCGCCGACCGGCCGGCGCCGCCGGCTCGCCGTTCCGCCCGGCCCCGACACCGAGCCCCAGGGGCCCGGCCAGGCGCACGGAACCGCGCCGGGAACGGCTACGGCCGAGGGCGCTCCCGGCGCGCTGGAGCTCGCCCGGCCCGCGCTGCCCGCCGCCGGGGCGGACGGCCCGGCCACCTCCGGTCCGGACGGTCCGCAGCCGGTCGGCAGCGGCCTGGCCGAACTCGCTCCGCCGCGCCCGCTCGGCGCTCCCGGTGCCCCGGGTGGCTCCGCTCCGGGTGGCTCCGGCCCGTCGGGGCAGGGCGGCCCGGCCGCGGCCTTCCCGGTCGCCCCGGCCGACGCACCCCAGTTGCCCGCCGCGCCCGAGGCCCGGACGGCGCCGCGCCCGATGGCCGAACTCCCCGCCGCCGGCCACGACGACCCCGCCGAGCACCCCGCCCAGGCCCTCCCCTCCGGGGACGGCAGCCCGCGCCGCCTGCTGGTCTGGCCCGAGCCCGACCCGGCCACCCGGCAGGCCCTGCAGGACCGCGGCTACCACCCGGTGATCGTCCGCTCCCGCGAGGAGGTGGACGCCCAGATCGCCGGCTTCCCCGCCGCGCTGTTCGTCGACCCGCTGACCGGCCCGATCACCCGGACCGCGCTGCAGTCGCTGCGCACGGCGGCCCTCAACAGCCGGGTCCCGGTGCTGGTCACCGCCGGCCTCGGCCAGGCCACCCGGGACGCCGCGTACGGCGCCGACCCCGCCGTGCTGCTGCGCGCCCTCGCCCCGCGCGACGGCGAGAACCACGCCCCCCGGGTCCTGCTGGTCGAGGGCGACCCGGACATCGCCGCCGCCATGATCAGCAGCCTGGAGCGGCGCGGCATGCACGTCGAGCACGCGACGGACGAGACCGACGCCGTCGCCCGCGCCAGCAGCGTGCAGCCGAACCTGGTGGTGATGGACCTCTTCCAGATCCGCCGCCGGCGGGTCGGCCTGCTGGACTGGCTGCGCACCAACGACCGGCTGCACCGCACCCCGCTGGTCGTCTACACCTCGGTCGACCTCGACCCGCGCGAACTGCCCCGGCTGCGCACCGGCGAGACGGTGCTGTTCCTCGCCGAGCGCTCCACCAGCGCGGACGTCCAGTCCCGGATCGTCGACCTGCTCGGGCGGATCGGCGCGATGGGCGAGGCGGGCGTCGCGGCCGCCGGCTGACGCGGCCGGGGGCCGGCCACCTGTGGTGACCGGCCCCCGGCGCCGTCCGAGCGTGCCCTGCCGCCCGTGTCGGCCTACTCCTTGCCGAGCACCGTGACGTCGAGCTCGTCGGCCGCGTAGCCGGCGCGGATGACCTTCTTGTCGAACTTCCCGACCGAGGTCTTCGGCACCGCCTCGACGATCGCCCAGCGCTCCGGCAGTTGCCAGGAGGCGACCCGCTCGGCGAGGAACGCGCGCAGCTCCCGCAGCCCCGCCGTGGCGCCCGGCCGCAGCACGACGGTGGCCAGCGGGCGCTCGCCCCACTTCTCGTCCGGGACGGCCACCACGGCGGCCTCCGCGACCTCCGGGTGGGCCATCAGGTGGTTCTCCAGGTCCACCGAGGAGATCCACTCGCCGCCGGACTTGATCACGTCCTTCGCCCGGTCGGTCAGCGTCAGGTAGCCGTCCGGAGTGATGGTGCCGACGTCACCGGTGCGCAGCCAGCCGTCCTCGGAGAACTTGTCGTCCGGGCGCTCCGGGTCGTGGCCGGCGCCGCCGTAGTACGCCCCGGCGATCCAGGGCCCGCGCACCTCCAACTCGCCTGCCGAGACGCCGTCGTGCGGCATCCGCTCGCCGCCCGGGCCGGTCAGCCGGGCCTCGACCGAGGCCGGGAAGATGCCCTGGGTGACCCGGTACGGCCACTCCTCCTCGGGGGTGAGGCCGCCGGGCGGCTGGGCGAAGGCGCCGAGCGGCGAGGTCTCGGTCATGCCCCAGGCGTGCACCACCCGGATGCCGTGCCGCTCGTCGAAGGCCTTCATCAGCGAGGGCGGGCAGGCGGAACCGCCGATGACCACCATGCGCAGGCTGGAGGTGTCGTAGTCGCCCGCGTCCAGCTCGTCGAGCAGGCCGCTCCAGATGGTCGGCACCGCGGCGCCGACGGTCGGCCGCACCCGGGCGATCATCTCGGCCAGCGGCTTCGGCTGGAGGAAGCGGTCGGGCATGAGCAGGCCCGCGCCGGACATGAAGGCGCCGTGCGGGATGCCCCAGGCGTTGACGTGGAACATCGGGACGACCGGCAGCGCGATGTCGCGCGGGGTGAAGGCGAAGTTGTCGCCGGTGTTGACCTGGAGGCCGTGCAGAAAGATCGAGCGGTGGCTGTAGAGCACGCCCTTCGGGTCACCGGTGGTGCCGGAGGTGTAGCAGAGCACGGCGGCCTGGCGCTCGTCGATGTCGGTCCGCCACGGGAACGTGGTGGGCCGGCCGGCGATCAGGTCCTCGTAGTCGTGCACGGCGCCGGCGAAGCCGGCCAGCACGGACCGGTCGCCGGGACCGCTGACCACGATGTGCTTGAGCGTGGGGGCGAGCTCGGGGAGGACGGCGGCCAGCAGCGGGAGAACGGTGCCGTTGACGATGATCACGCGGTCGGCGGCGTGGTTGACGATGAACGACAGCTGGCCCGCCGGGAGCCGCAGGTTGAGCGTGTGCAGCACCGCCCCCATGGACGGCGCCGCGAGGTACGCCTCCAGGTGCTCGGCGTTGTTCCACATCAGCGTGGCCACCCGGTCGTCCCCGGTCACCCCGAGTTCGTCCCGCAGCGCGTGGGCGAGCTGCGCGGCGCGCGCCCCGACCTCGGCGTACGTCCGGACGAGGGGCCCGGTGCCGTCCCAGGTGGTGACGGTCGACCGCCCGTGGATCGTCGACCCGTGCTCCAAGATCCGGGCGACGGTGAGCGGGACGTCCTGCATCGTGCTGAACACGGGTCCTCCTTGACCTGGCGGCACTGCGGCTGCGACTGCGCGGCTACCGGGCGGCCTACTGGGCGGTAATACAGGCAGTCCAGCCCGATTCTGCCTCTCCGCCTGCCCGCTGTCAGCATCCCTGCCCCGTTGCCCGGGTCACGGCTTCACGGCACTCGCGGGCGGCGCACCCGCCCCTCGGATCACTGCCCGGCCCGGTCGGTCCCGGTCGGGCCGGGGCGGTCCCGGTCCGTCTCGGGGGTCCTGAGTCGGCCTCGGTCGGCATCAGTCGGCCTGACCGTCCTGGTCGCGCTCCCGGGCCAGGGCCGCCAGGCCGTCGAAGGTACGGAGCAGGACCGCCCTTCGCTCCTCCTTGTGGCCGGGGGCGGGCTCCAGGCCGTCGATGCTCCGCTCCCAGACGGCCATGAAGTCCGCCTTCCAGCCCTCGATCGTCGCCGCGGAGGGTAGCCCGGCGCCGACGTAGTGCCGGGAGGCGATCAGGTGGAGCAGTTCGAGGTTGCAGGGGACGGCCACGCCCCAGTACTCGTCCGGCTCCAGCTCGACCCGGTCGCCGGACATCGCCCGCTCGACCTCGTCGAGCAGCCGGCCGGTGAGCTCGGAGAGGTGGTCGGCCGCCGTGTCGCTGTCGAAGTTGCCGCTGCCCCAGGTACCCATGCGTCCTCCGTGATCGGTCTTTTCGGTCAGCCCCGTTGTAGCGGACCGCACCGACAGCGGCACGCGATACTGAGGGGCATGAGCGACAGTCATGACGATCGCCGGGTGCAGCCGGAGCCGGCCGGGTTCCGAGTGCCGTGCCCGTGCTGTTCCGACGGGGTGCGGACGCGGGCGCGGCTGGGCGTTCGGGCCGACCGGTCGGGCACCGGCCACATCCCGGAGACCTGCCGGGACTGCGACGGGCGCGGCTGGCTGTCGCTCGGCCTCCGGGACTGACCCCGCGCCCCGGCCGCACGGCGGCGCAGCGGGCGGCGCAGCGGGCGACGGGGCGGGCGACGGGGCGGCGCAGGCGGGGGCCGGAGCGGACGGCGCGTCGGCTGCGACCGGTCAGGCCTGCCGGTCGGGACGGTGGAGGCGGACGCAGACCTCGGGTTCCGGCAGGTAGGCCGGGTCCAGGAAGAACCCCTGTTCGGCGGCGACCCGCAGGACGTGCTGGGCACCCGCACCGCGATAGGTCGCGAGGTTGACGCGGATCCGACGGGGGGCCTCGGCGCCCCGGTTGGTGCCCTGGCGGGTCTCACGGACGACGACGCGGCGCACGTGGCGGTCCCAGGCGGCGGCGCTGCCGGAGAACTCCGCCCAGAAGGCGCGCGGCCCGACCCCCCAGCGGGCGCCCCAGCGGTCCCAGTAGTCGGGCTCGGGGTGCTTCACCCAGAAGGCCAGCAGGCTGAGCACCCAGCAGACGGGGACGTAGGCGATCTGCAGCACGAACATGAACGGCAGCAGGAGCGCGGAACGAGTCGGACGAGCCCCCCACGGCGTGCCCGGGGCGGCCGGCGGATCCTGCGGGCCCGGCGCGGACACCCGGGCCGGGGCGGGGAACCGCCGGCTGACCCGGACGCGCGCCAGGTCACCACCGGAGGGCACGCCCTGCCAGCCGTACCGCTCCGCGAGCCGCACCACCCCGGCCGCGCCGAGGCCCCGGTAGAGGCGCACCGCGAGCTTGACCCCCATCGTGCGGCTGAGGTCCGCCCCGACCTCGCCGTCACCCGCGGCGTACGCCGCCTCGGCCGCGCGGATCCGGCGCTCCAGGATCGGGCCGACGTACCGCTCCCAGTCCTCCGGACGGCCGGTGAGCTCGGCCTTGAGGCGGCGCGGCGGGACGAAGGTGCGGTTGACCTTCAGCCAGGAGTCGGAGTCGGGGGCGGACGGGCCGCTCGCGCCGCTCCAGAGCAGGATCGCGAACAGGGCGGCCAGGGCGGCGATCCAGAGCGGTGCGTAGATCCACTGGAGGGTGAACTGCAGCAGCACGGCGATCCGGCTGCGGCGCGGCTGCGGGCCGGGGAAGCCGCCGTCGAAGGCGGCGCCGGGCGCTACGGCGGGCGACTGGGCCGCCGGTGCGGCGGGCGCGGGCCGGACCGGCGCGGGCTGGGCGGGGAACGGCTCGGCGTACGGGTTGGCCTGCGGCCGGCCGCCCTGCGGGTACGGGTTGCCCTGGGCGTACGGATTGGCCTGGGTGTACGGGTTCGGCTGGGCGTACGGGTTGGGTCCGGCGTACGGACCGTCCTGCGGGTGGGGACCGCCCTGCGGGTACGGCGTGGGCTGTGGGTACGGCGTGGGCTGTGGGTACGGCGTGGGCTGTGGGTACGGCGTGGGCTGTGAGCCGGCTCCGTGTCCGCCCGTTCCGGCGTAGTGCCCCTGACCTTCCGACACGCCCGTCCCCCTCCGTGTGACCAGTCGACGGGACACCCTATCCGGCCGGGGATCGCGGCCCGTCAGCTCGCCAGCGGGGCGTCCACCTTGTTGCGATCGACGGTGAGCGTGGCGCCGCCGTACGTCTCCTCGACATTGCCCCGGTACTGGTGGACCCGCTGGCGGTCGGCCCAGAGGTCGGGGGTGAGGGCACCGCCGCCGACGGTGTCGGCGTGGTCGTCCCAGCGGGCGTACCAGAGCGTGTCGGGCAGCGGGGCGCTGCCCGCGCGGGCGGCCGCGGCGAGGTCGGCGACGCCGGAGTCGAGGCTGGAATAGAAGCCGGACCGGTAACTCATCCCGTGCAGCGCCTGGGTCCAGCCGAGCACGAAGTCGACGACCGCCTGGCCGCAGGCCGGATCGCGCATCGGGTACGACTCGATGTCCAGGAAGACCGGACTGCCCTGGCCCAGCCCGACGGCCGTGAGGCCGCGGACCGCCTCGGCCGCCTCGTCCCGGCCCTGCTCGGCCGCGCGCGCCGGGTCGATCCGCCGGGGCTTGCCCTTGAGCTCACTGCACGGCGCCTGCAGCCCGACGTGGACGGGCAGGAACCGCCACCCCATCGCCCGTGCCTGGCGGACCCAGTCGGCGGTGAGCCTCGGCTGGGCGCAGCCGCGCTGGGTACCGCTGGTGTAGATGCCGAGCGCGCCGTACGGGGAGGCGCCGCGCCAGGCGCGGAGGGTGTCGAGCGGGGGCGCGGTGCAGGCGTCGAAGGCCTCGCCGCTGTAGAGGTCGCGGGCCCGCAGGGCCGGCGGGCCGGACCGGTCGGGCAGGACGGTGGCCCGGATGCGGGGCACAGCGGCAGCCACCGGGGCGGTCGCCTCGGCGCTGACGCCTGCCCCGTCGATCGCGAGCAGGAGCACGAGGGAGGCGGCAGCCAGGGCCGCCGGGCGGAGATAGCGCACCCGGCCTTGATACTGACGGACCATCGGACGATTGCGGCAACCTCGCCGCATGAGCCGGAGAAGCTCACCCTTTCGGGCGCACCCGTCCACATCCGTCCACATTTTAGTAACGAGCTTGCCCCTGACTCACTCCTTACGGCAAACTCGCCACCATGCCCACGTCCCATACCGGCCAAACCACCTCCCCGACGCCGGCCGCCGCCGTCGCCGAGGCCCTTGCCATGCCGCCCGCCCCCAAGGGCGAGCCTGCCGGCGAGCGCGGTGGCTGGCGACGAGACGGGGCCCCCGACCCTGGGCTGCCACCGGGCGCGCAACCCGCCGGGCCATCCGGCCGGCGGTACTCGAAGCTCGTGCGGCGCCCGGAGAGGATCCCGGCGCCGCTCTTCTGTCTGGCCGCGATGTTCCTGGTGCAGCTCGGCATCGCGCTGTCCAAGCCGCTGTTCGGCCCGCTCGGGGTGAGTGGCACGACCTTCCTGCGCCTCGGGTTCGCGGCGGTGATCCTGCTCGCCGCCACCCGCCCCCGGCTGCGTGGACGCCGGCCGCGCGACCTCGCCGCGGCCGGCCTGCTCGGGGTGGCGTCCGCCGGGATGACGCTGCTCTTCGCCGGGGCGATCGACCGGCTGCCGATGGGCACCGCCGCGACCATCGAGTTCCTCGGCCCGCTCGCGGTCGCGCTGATCTTCGCCCGCCGGGCCAGCCACCTGGTCTGGGCGCTGCTCGCGGCCGGCGGGGTGGCCCTGCTGACGCTGCTCGGCGAGGGCGGCGGCGGATCGTCACTCGACCCGGTCGGCCTGGCCTACGCCTTCGGGGCGGCCGCCTGCTACGCCGCGTACATCCTGTTCACGGACAAGGTCGGCGCCACGTTCCAGGGGTTCCAGGGGCTGGCGGTGTCGATGACCGTCGGCGCGCTGACGCTGGCGCCGTTCGGGCTCGGCCAGGCCTGGGACGGGCTGACCGCCCCCGGCGCCTCGCCGCTGATGCTGCTGCTCGCGGTGGCCGGGGTGTCGCTGCTGCTCCCGGTGATCCCGTACACGCTGGAGATGACCGCGCTGCGCCGGATGCCGCAGCGGGTGTTCAGCGTCCTGGTGAGCCTGGAACCGGCGGTCAGCGCGCTGGTCGGCCTGGTGGTGCTGGGCCAGCTGCTCGGCGCGGTGCAGCTGGCCGGTATCGGCTGCGTGGTGGCCGCCAGCGTGGGGGCCACGCTGACCGGGCGGCGGTGACGTCGATTCGGTGACCGCGCGGTGGCCGCCGCGCCGCGGTGACCGGCCGTGGCGGCCCGGCCGGCGGCCCTGCAGCCCAACGGCCCGGGCCGCCCGGCCCACCGGCCGCTACGGCCAGAGCAGGGTTCGCGACCACTCCGGGGTGCGGACCGGGCCCGTCCGGGTGTAGCGCAGCCGGACGTGGCGACGGTTCGCGTCGCCCTGCCAGAACTCCACCTCGTGCGCCCAGAGCGTGTAGACGGCGTGCCCGGCCGCGACGGCGTCCGGGGTGGCCTCCAGCCGGCGGCGGGCGACGGCCTCCGCCTCGTCGTACTCGGCCGGCGAGGCCAGCGGCTCGCTCTGCCGACCGACCAGCGCACCGACCCGGGCGGCCGGGGAGCGGGTGGCGAACTCGGCCGCCGCGACCTGGTCGGCAGCCCGCTCGACCGTGCCGCGGACCCGCACCTGGCGGCCCAGCGGCGGCCAGTAGAGGGTGAGCGCGGCAGCCGGGTGATCGGCGAGCTGGCGGCCCTTCGGGCTGTCGGCGGCGGCCGAGAAGACCCAGCCGGTGCCGGAGGCGTCGACGTCGCGCAGCACCAGCACCCGGGCGTCGGGCAGGCCGTCGGCGTCGACCGTGGAGAGCGTGGCCACCTGCGGGTCCAGCACGCCGGCCGCGAGCGCGGTCGCGAGCCAGTCGACGAAGAGCGCGCCGGGCTCGGCCGGGGCCGAATCGGCGTCGAAGGACGGCAGTGGGCGGGCCATCGGAGGGCGGCCGAGCAACAGCTCGGGCACGGACCTGGGCTCGGGCCTCGTCGCGGGCCTCGACTCCGACCCCGGGGCAGGCCTGGCCTCGCCCGGGCCGATCAGGCCCTCCTCCTCCGCTGCCATCGCGCCCTTCCTTCCGGTTGCCGCGGTCGCAGCCCCTCGCCGGCCGGGCCGACGGGGCCCGGGCGCGGGGTGCGCTGTCGGAGCGCAACCGTACCGCCGACGGGTGACGGTTCCGCGCGCGCCCTGGCCCGGAGCGGGCTCGGGGCCGGCCCCGGGTCCGCTCGGGTCGGCGTGCGGCACGCCCGCGGCGGAATCCGGCCCGGCGCCCGGCCTGGCGCCTGGTCCCGCCTCCGGCCCAGCACCCGGCCCAGCACCCGGCCCAGCACCCGGCCCATGCTCAGGGCACCGCGCCCCGAACGCACTCGTGGGCGGTGCCGATGTCGGCACCGCCCACGAGGCCGGTTCGCGGTGACCCTTTCCGCTGCCCGGTTCCGTGCGTCGAGTTGTCTCGCTTCGAGCCCCACCGCGAGCGCTCAGCGCACTCGCGGTCACCCACCTCCGGCGCCCCCGCCGGCGATGGCACCCGCTCCCGTCAGTTGAAGACCGGGGCGAAGACGATGTTGAAGTTCTTGTTGGACTGGCCGGCCAGGATGACGCCCGAGTTGTCCTTCACCGCGAGGGTGTTGGACTGGTTCGAGGCACCGGATCCGGTGGCCGTCTGCTGGGTGGAGACGTAGTTGCCGTCGACGGAGCCGAAGACGTTGCCCGTCCCGGTGTTCGACACCACGCCGGCGTTGGAACCGTCGTTGGCCAGTGCGCCGTTGTCGGCGGCGGCGGACCCGGCACCCGCCAGCAGCAGACCTGCCGCCAGCGGGGCCGCGACCAGAAGACCGGCCAGCCGGCGGTTACGGATGCGAGCCATGAGAGCCTCCAAGAAAGCTGTAAATCGTGCATTGTGTGCGGGAGTTCGTCGGCCAGACGATCACCTGCGGGCTGCGACGCCGAGAGACAGACTTCCGCAACAAATCGACAAAGCACCACCTCGCGGCTCAGTTTTCGCCCGTTAGCGTGATATCCAGGGCAACGGCGAATAACGGGCGCCTCAGCGGATAGTGCGCCGACACACCGGCACCCACCTGCGACTTAGCCCGAACGGTGGCCGCTGGAAGCGCCCTTGCGAGAGGCGTGCGGGGAGCACACGGAGAAGCACGCGCACCACCCTGGCGCGCACCACCGGCAAACACGCCCCCCGAAGGGAGCGCCACCCTCCCTTGTCGATATATCCAGCCACCCTGCGACTATTCCAAAAATCCTACTTAGCCCCCCGGAAAAGGGAAGCCAGAGGGAGGTGGAGGACAGGAAGAGCTGACAATCAGACCGCCTTACCGGGGTTGAGAATGCCCAGTGGGTCGAAGACCGCCTTCAGCTGCCGCTGCAGCTCCATGGCCACCGGCCCCAGCTCGCGCGCCAGCCACTCCCGCTTCAGCAGCCCGACCCCGTGCTCCCCGGTGATCGTGCCGCCCAACTCCAGCCCCAGCGCCATGATCTCGTCGAAGGAGCGCTGCGCCCGGGCCGACTCCTCGGGATCGTCGGCGTCGAAGATGACGATCGGGTGGGTGTTGCCGTCCCCGGCATGGCTGACCACCCCGATGGTCAGGGCATGGCGCTCGGCGATCGCGGCGACGCCGTTCAGCATCTCGGCCAGCCGCGAACGCGGCACCGCCACGTCGTCGATCATCGTCGTCCCCAGCCGGTCCAACGCGGGGAGAGCCAACCGCCGCGCCTGCAAGAGCAGTTCGGACTCCGCCTGGTCCTCCGCCGGCACCACCTCGGTGGCACCAGCCGCCCGGCAGATCTCCCCCACCGCCGCCAGCTCGCCCGCCGGATCCGGCCCGTCGAAGGCCACCAGCAGCAGCGCCTGGGTCGACTCCGGCAGCCCCATCTGCCCCAACTCGTTGACCGCCCGCACGCTGACCGCGTCCATCAACTCCATCAGCGACGGCGTGAGGCCGCGCGACATCACCTCGCACACCGCGGCGCCCGCCGTGTCCGCGCTCGGGAACTCCGCCGCCAGCGCCAACTGCGGTGCCGGCGCGGGCCGCAGAGCCACCACGGCGCCGACCACCACGCCCAGCGTGCCCTCCGAGCCGACCAGCAAGCGGGTCAGGTCGTAGCCGGCGACCCCCTTGGCCGTGCGGCGACCGGTGGACAGCAGTCGCCCGTCCGCCAGCACCACGTCGAGGCCGAGCACGTACTCGCTGGTGACGCCGTACTTGACGCAGCAGAGCCCGCCCGCGCCGGTGCCGATGTTGCCGCCGATGGTGCAGGACTCCCAGCTGGACGGGTCCGGCGGGTAGGCGAGGCCCACCTCCCCGGCGGCCCTGGACAGTTCCGCGTTCACTACACCGGGCTCGACCACCGCGATCCGGTTCACGGGGTCGACCTCCAGGATCCGGTTCATCTTCACCATCGACAGCACGATGCAGCCGTCGACGGCGTTGGCCGCGCCGGAGAGCCCGGTCCGGGCGCCCTGCGGCACCACCGGTACGCGCAGTTCGGTGGCGGTCCGCAGGACGTGCTGCACCTGCTCGACCGTCTCCGGGAAGACCACCACCGCGGGGGTGCCGGCCGCGCAGAAGCCCGCCATGTCGTGGCTGTAGGCGGCCATCACGTCCGGGTCCACCACCAGTGCCCCGGGCGGGAGACCCGGTGCCAGTCGGTCCGTCAGATCACTCATCGCCGCCTCCGATCGCCGCGCGGCGCGCACCACCCGGGCCGTACGCCGCCGGTCGTACGGCGTCCAGCCGTACGCCGTCCGGTCGCAGGAGATCGAGTCGAACGCCGCCCATCGCCCTCTGCTCGCACTCTGCCCCGCCTCCGCACGACCGGCAAGTACGCCGCTCCGGCCCGCCCGTGTCCGGTTCTCGGTCCAGGGGCGGGGTCGCACCACCGGCCCGCCGTCCGGCCCGCCCCGCCCGAGGAACCGGCCCACCCGAGGAGCCGGCCCGCCGGGCGCGGGTCAGGCCCACCGGGCGCGGGTCAGGCCCGGCGCAGCACGGTGGACGCCCATCCGGCAAGCCCGGCCGCACCGGTGGCGAGCGCGCAGAGCGACGTCGGCCACCGGGCACCGGCCGCGTCGGCGAGGAGGCCGAGCAGTCCGGTCGACAGCACCAGGGCCGCGCTCTGCACCAGCGTCAACAGGGCCTGGATCCGGGAGAGATGGGTGGCCGGGGCGCTGCCCAGCACCAGCGGTCCGAGGTGGCAGGCGAACAGCCCCGTCCCGGCCCCGGCCAGCACGCTGCCCGCCACCGCCGTGACCGGCTCCGCCGCCCAGGCCAGCATGGCGATCCCCACCGAGGCCGCACAGAGCCCGGCCGCCGCCCCGACCCCGGGCCGGCGCAGGGCGCCCCGCCAGGAGACCAGGCCCGCCGCCGCGAGCACCCCGGCCCCCTGACCGCCGGCCGTCAGGCCCGCGGCCCAGGCGCCCCAGCCATGGGCCCGGGCGAGCAGCGGCGCGAGGAGCGAGGCCACCGGCAGCAACGCCCCGGCGGCGGCGCCGGTGAGCAGCAGCGCGGCGCGCAGCAGAGGATCCCGCAGCGCCAGCCGGACCCCGGCCGCCGCCTCGCGAAGCAGCCCGGGCCGGGCCGGACCCCGGGCCGCGTCATCCGAGCCGAACGACCGCGACCCCTCCGGCTCCGCCACCCGAAGCCTCAACAGCACCAGCAGGAGCACCCCGAAGCTCGCCGCGTCCGCCAACGCCACCCCCGGCAGCCCGCCCACCGCGACCAGCACGCCGCCGAGCGGCGCCCCGAGCAGGGCCGCGATCTGCCCGCCGGCCTGCCGCAGCGCGAGGGCGCGCGACAACTGCCCCGGGCCCACCAGGCGGCGCGGCATCGAGCCGCTCGCCGGGAGGTAGAAGGCGTCGACGGTGCCGATCACGGCGGCCGCCGACACGAGCAGCCAGAGCGGGGTGCCCCAGCCGCCCGAGGCGGCCGCGAGGGCCAGGGTGGCGACCAGCATCACCGCGTCCCCGGCGAGCATCACCCGGCGGGCGCCGAACCGGTCCGCCACCGCACCGCCCAGCAGGACCAGGACGGTGCGGGGCAACGTGATCGCGGTCAGGACCAGGCCGGCCGCGCCCCCGCCGTGGGCGGAGGCCGCCCACCCCAGGGCGAGGTAGAGCGCGGCGTCCCCCAGCAGGCCGGCCTGGGTGCCGGCCAGCCAGAACAGGTACGGGCCCGGCAGCGCGGTCCGCGCCGGGCGGTCCGGCACGGCGGTCGCGGTCGTCCCGGCGGGTGTGGTCGTGGTGCTCGTTCCCATGGCCGCCGACCGTAGGACCCTCGACCAGGTCGAGGGCAAGGCCCTGCCCCGTCCCGCCGCTCCGTCCGCCCCGCCTAGGAACGGACCACCGGCTCCTGGAACTCCGTCACCCAGTCCGTCGGCGAGTCCGGGCACTCCAGGTACAGCTCCCGCGCGTACCCCGTGGAGCGGTAACCGTTCTCGTCGATGAACCGGGCCAGCGTCTGGAAGGCACCCAGCGCGTCGTCCATCGACCCCCGGTGCACGACGGTCGCCGCCTCCGCGATCTCCGGCAGGTCGACCACGTCGAAGCCGCGCTCCCCCGCCCCCGACACCGCCGCCCCGACCGGGACCGCCACCCGGATCAGCACCGCGCCGTCCCCCTCCGGCACGTCCTCGTACCGGGCCACGGACGGCCCGGCCTCCACCACCCCGGCCTCCGCCAGCCGACGGCAGAGCTCCCCGAACAGCGGCCCGATCACCGGCCCGATGTCCTCCGGCTGGTAACTGGCCGCGACGGCGGTCAGCTCCGCCACCCGGACCGACGGCACCCGCTTCACCACGACATCCTGCGCAGGCATGGTTCCCTCGCTCTCGATCGTCCGGAGCCTCGCCTCGACCCGGGTCAGCCGCCGGGCGTCCGCCGCCATCGCCGCGGCCAGCTCGGCCTGCCGCAGCCGCAGCATCCCGCGCAGCTCCGCCACGTCCACCCGCTCGTCCAGGACGGCCCGCACCTGCTGCAGGGTGAGGCCGAGGTCCTTGAGGGCGATGACGCGGTTGAGCCGAGCGAGCTGGGCGGCCTCGTAGTGGCGGTAGCCGCTGACCGGGTCGACGCGTGCCGGGTGCAGCAGCCCGATGGCGTCGTAGTGGCGCAGCATCCGGACCGACACCCGGCCGTGCTTGGCGAAGTCTCCGATGTTGAACATGATGCCTCCAGTGCAGACCCTCACACCGTGTCATGGTCAAGCACCGGCTCTCCCGGCCGGGCCGCCGGTCCGTCCGTCCACCGGTCCGTCAGTCCGGAGGTCCGTCCGTCCGTCAGTCCGTGACGTCGAACCCGCGCCGCTCCCCCAGCTCCCGCAGACTCCGTTGACCGGGAATGCCGTTGGCGTCCGAGCCGGCGTACCCGAGACTGCGCTGGAAGGCCGCGTAGGCCTGCACCGACCTGCTGCCGAGCGAGCCGTCCACCCAGCGCTGCTCCAGGAACCCCTCGTCGGCCAGCGCCTGTTCGACGATCCGGACCTCACCGCCGTAGGTCTCGTGCCCCTGCTCGGCACCGGGGTCCGTCCGGGCCGCCGTGACGATGTGGGCCAGCGAGACGCGGCGCGGCGAGGGCAGGTGGCCGAGCAGCCGGCGCAGCGACTCCTCCCCCGGGACGCCGTCCGCGTCGCCGCCCGAGTAGCCCAGACTGCGCTGGTAGTCCTGGTAGTTGAGGGTGTCGGCGTCACGCCAGTCCTCGTCCGGGCCGGCCGTGTAGTGCGAGCCGTGCCCGGCCGCCACCAGCGCCTCGCCCACCTCGCGGACCTGCGGCCCGTGCGCTCCGTAGCCGTACTCCAGACCGTTGATCGTCACCCGGTTGCGGGCCGGCCCCGAGTCCGACCGCGGCGGGGGCAGCGGGCCGCCGGAGTTGCCGGCGGCGATTCCGGGCAGGACGACGTCGTAGAACTGCCGCACCCGGGCGTCCCCGGGGCAGGCCGTGCCGCCGTCCGACCAGTCCGGGAAGAGCCGGTGGAAGCCGAAACCCGCGTCGTCCGCAGTGCGGCAGACCCGCGCCGGGATCCCGTGCTGCCGGTGCAGCCAGACGCCCAGCGCGATCAGCGCGGCGACCTGCGCGGCCGTCCACGGGTCGGTGTTCTGGTCGTTGCTGGCCGACTCGACGCTCACCGCCCCCGTGCCGTCCGCCCTGCGGTTGGCCCGCATATTGGCGTCCGCCCGGGTCTCGGTGCCGATGAACTGGCCCACGCTGCCGTCGTAGCCGACCCCGAAGTGCGACTCCAGATTGGTCGAGTCCCGCCAGTACTCGTAGATTCGGCGCGGCGCCCACGGCGCCGCGATGCTGTGGAAGATCACCTGCGTCGGCACGATCGCCGGCTGCTCGTCCGACTCGGGCTGAAGCTCCAGCCTCTCAGCGCCGGGGTACCAGGCCATCCGTCTCTCCTCGCCGGGCCCAGGGCAGTCCGCCCCTTACCTCCGACGAACGAGCCCCTCAGCCCCTCACGAGGACACCCCCGCCCCAAACCCCCCGTTCAGGTGAACCCCGCCCCGGAAAACGCAGAAGGCGGGTGCCGACTCAACGTCGACACCCGCCTTGAGCAGGTGGTTCTCCTACCAGCGGAGAGCGTGGGATTCGAACCCACGGTACGGGGTCACCGCACGACAGTTTTCAAGACTGTTCCCTTAGGCCGCTCGGGCAGCTCTCCAGGCGGAGGTCAGCCTAACGGGTCCGGCGGGGTTCAGTGCACCTGGTTTCGGGAGTGCGGTCAGTCGCCGACGCGCTCGGCGAGGGTGACCTTGGTGGTGAGGGTCTGGCCGTTGCGGGTGTACTCGATGTCGACGGTCTCGCCGGGCTTGTGGGTCCAGATCTTGCTGACCAGGGCCGGGCCGTTCTCGATCGGGCTGCCGCCGAGCTTGGTGATGACGTCGCCGGGCTTGAGGCCGGCCTTGTCGGCGGCGCCGCCGGGGGTGACGGCCGGGGTGCCCTGGATGTCGCGGGTCTGGATCTGCGCGCCGTCGCCCTTGTAGTCGTCGTTGCGCAGGACGTCCAGCTTGGCGTAGACCGGCTTGCCGGTCTTGATCAGCGTCTCGGCGACCCACTTGGCCTGGTTGATCGGGATGGCGAAGCCGAGGCCGATGCTGCCGGCCCGGCCGGTGCTGGAAGTGTTGGACTGGATCGCCGAGTTGATGCCCATCACCGCGCCGCTGGCGTCCAGCAACGGGCCGCCGGAGTTGCCGGGGTTGATGGAGGCGTCGGTCTGCAGGGCGTTCATGTACGAGGACTGCGCGCCGGTCTCGTCGCCGGAGGCGACCGGGCGGTCCTTGGCGCTGATGATGCCGGTGGTGACGGTGGACTCCAGGCCGTACGGCGCGCCGATGGCGATCGTGGAGTCGCCGACGTTGACCTTGTCGGAGTCGGCCAGCGGAAGCGGCGTCAGCTTGTCCTTGGGCGGGTTGTCGAGCTTCACCACGGCGACGTCGTAGCCCTCGGCCCGGCCGAGCACCGAGGCGTTGTAGGAGCTGCCGTCGGCGAACTTGACGGTCAGTTTGCCGCCGTTGGAGGCGGGGGCGACGACGTGGTTGTTGGTGAGGATGTGGCCCTCGGTGTCGAAGACGAAGCCGGTACCGGTGCCGGACTCGCCGTTGCCCTGCGCCTTGATGGTGACGACGCTGGGCAGCGCCTTCTGCGCGATGCCGGCGACGGAGCCGGGGGCGGGCTCGTTCTTCTGGGTGTTGTTGGCCTGGACGGTGGTGCTCTTGTGGTCGTCCGAGGCGGTGATGCCACCGCCGTTGCGGTCCGCGACGGTGACGCCGAGCGCGCCGCCGGCCACACCGGCGACCAGGGCGACGGCGGCGATCAGCGCGATCAGGCCGCCGCGCTTCTTGCGCGGGCCGCCGGGCTCGGGGGCGCCGGGGTACTCGGCCGGGTAGCCGAGCGGGCCACCGGGGTAGCCCGGGCCGCCCGGGGTGCCGGTGCCGCCGGGCGGGGCGTCGTGGGCGCCCCAGCCGCCGAGCGGCTGGCCGGCGCCGAACGGGTGGTGCGGCGCGGGCGCGGCCGGAGCGGCCGGAGCGCCGTACGGGTCGTGGGCCGCCGCCGGGACCGGGGTGCCCGGGGTGGCGTACGGGTTGGTGACCGGCGCGGGGGCCGGGGCTGCCGGAGCGGCCGGGGCCGCGGCCGACACCGGGGCCGGGGCGGGCGGCAGGACCGGCGGAGGTGCGTCGATGTACCCGGTCTCGGCCGCGACGGGCGCCGGGGCCTGAACCGGCTCGGCCGGGGCCGCGGGTGCCGGCTCCGGGGCGGCGATCTTGCCGAACGCCAGCGTCGGCGTGAACCCGCCGGCCGGCGGCGCGGCCGGGGCGGCGGGCGCCGGACCGTCATGAGCGGGACCCACTACCCCCTGGCCGTCGGAGGGCTGCTCCCCCTGTGGCCCGGTGGGCCCAACCTCGCGCTCGGTGCTCACGGACGACCTCCATAGCTGACAGGACCAACAACCATAGTTTTTCGCACAATCGATTCGATTGCCGTAAGGACCCCTCTGAAGAACTCATAAGAATCCTTAGCCCGGCCCGACAACCGGCCCGACAACCGGCCCGACAACCGGCCCGGCAGCGGCCCCGGCAGGCCCCTCGCAGGCCCCGCGCAGAAGGCCTCACGTGGCCGCCCCGCGGCGTCCCGCGATGCGGACCGCCGGACGCCTGGCCTTGGCGTTCAACCCCGCGCCGGTTAGCCTGTCGCTCCAAACTGACACGCGGGAGCTTGGACCCACCAGGCTGAGAGTGCGCCGGTCGACCGTACGCCACGGGATCCGTGGACGGACCGTCGAGGGGGCGCAGACCGCCGGAACCTGTCCGGGTAATGCCGGCGTAGGGAGTATCGGCCATGCCGCCTGCTTCGCCATCCTCTTCTTCGGGCGCGCCCGCGTCCAAGGGTTTCTCCGAGTCGTCCGCGACCGATCCTTGCGACGCCGCCGACGGCGCTCCCGGTTCCACGGGCGCCGCCACCGCCGTGCTGGACCGCCCGGAGCGGGCCGACCGGGTCGAGGCCCCGTTCGTCCTGGACACCGAGCCGCCGCGCACGCTCCGCTTCCGGGACCACTTCGCGCTCTGGATGAACCTCGGCGTCAGCCTGATCGGCTTCACCACCGCCGCCACCGTGCTCGGTGCGCCGGGCAGTGAGCTGTCGCTGGCCGCCGCGATCACCGCGATCGTGGCCGGCACCGTGGTCGGCACCGCGATGCTCGGCGTGGCCGCGCTGATCGGGGCCCGGACCGGTGCGCCGGCGATGGCCAACCTGCGCGGCCTGTTCGGGACGAAGCTCTCCTACGTGCCGACGGTGCTGAACATCGTCCAGTGCATCGGCTGGGGCGTGTACGAGCTGCTGGTCATCGCGATGGGCGCGCAGACGGTGGCGCACACCGAGGGCTACCGCTGGGTCTTCGTCGTGCTGGCGGGCGCGGTGACCACCGCGCTGACCATCTGGCCGCTCGGCGCGATCGCGGTGCTGCGCCGCTTCGTCGCCGCGGCGGTCGCGGTGGCGATGGTGTACTTCACCGTCCAGCTGGGCCGGGGCGGCGTGTCCGACCCGGGTGCGGGCAACTGGCACGGCTTCCTCAAGGCCACCGACGCGATGATCGCGGTGTCGATCTCCTTCGTGCCGCTGGCCGCCGACTACACCCGGCACTCGCGCACCGCCCGCTCCGCGTTCTGGGGCAGCTTCTCCGGCTACACCGTCGCCCAGGTCTGGTGCTACGTGCTCGGCCTGTTCGCGCTGCTGCAGGCCGACGGCGACGCCACCCGGATCTTCGACTCCTTCCTGGGCGTCTGGGCCGGCTGGTTCTTCCTGCTGGTGCTGGTGCTGCGCGAGACCGACCAGTCCTTCGCGAACGTGTACTCGACCGCGATGTCCGTCCACAACCTGCTGCCGAAGGTGGACCGCCGGGTGCTGACCGGCGCCACCGGCCTGCTGATCACCGTGCTGGCGCTGCAGATCACCGAGTTCACCGACTCCTACTACGCCTTCCTCGGCCTGATCGGCTCGGTGTTCGTGCCGATGTTCGCGGTGCTGGCGGTCGACTACTTCCTCGGCGCCGGCCGGCGCGGCTGGAACCTCGCCGACGACGCGCCGTCCCGCTGGCTGATGCTGCTGCCCTGGGCGCTCGGCTTCGCGGTCTACCAGCTGATCGCGCCGACCGCGATCGCCGGCTGGTGGACGGACTTCTGGACGTCGGTGCAGGAGGCGCTGCACTTCACGCCCCAGGAGTGGACCTCGGCCTCGCTGTTCGGCTTCCTGGTGCCCGCCCTGGCCACCTGGGCGCTCACCCCGCTCACCCGCCGCACCACCGCGGCCTGACCGGCCGGGCGCCCGGCACCGAGCAGCCGAAGCGCGGCAGCAGGAAGCCCGACGCCCGACGCCGAAGCGAAGACGGCCCCGCAGGTTGGGGCCGTCTTCGCCTGTGTGTCACTTCCGCCGCCTATCGTGGACGGCGTGACCAGCCCCGACCTCTCCCCGGCGGCGGCGCGCACCGCGCCGCCCGTCCAGGTGATCGCCCACCGCGGTTCCTCGCACGCCCTGCCCGAGCACACCCTCGCGGCCTATCGCCGGGCGCTCGACGAGGGCGCGGACGCGGTCGAGTGCGACGTCCGGGTGACGGCCGACGGGCACCTGGTCTGCGTGCACGACCGCCGGATCGGCCGGGTCTCGGACGGCCGCGGCACGGTCTCCTCGATGACGCTGGCCCAGCTGGAGGCGCACGACTTCGGCGCCTGGAAGACGGGTGAGCCGAGCGCGGACCCGGACCTGCGCGGCGTCCTGCGGCTGGAGAGCCTGCTGGAGCTGGTCACCGACTGCGGACGCCCGGTGGACCTGGCGATCGAGACCAAGCACCCGGTCCGCTTCCGGGGCCGGGTGGAGGCCGAGCTGCTGCGGATGCTCGACCGGTTCAAGATCGGCGGAGCGCCGGAGGGCGACCGCCCGCAGGCCCGGATCATGAGCTTCTCCTCGCTGGCGCTGACCAGGGTGGCCGCCGCCGCACCGGAGTACCCGCGGGTGTTCCTGTTCGAGCGGACCCTGCCCCTGCAGGGCCGGCTGCGCCCGGGTGCCTCGCTGCCGGGCGGTGCCCGCATCGCCGGTCCGGGCATCGACCTGGTGCGGGCCAGGCCCCGGCTGGTGACGCGGCTGCGGGAGCTCGGCCACCAGGTGCACGTCTGGACCGTGGACGAGCCGGCCGACGTCGAGCTCTGCCTGGAGCTCGGGGTCTCGGGGATCATCACCAACCGCCCGGCGGAGGTCCTGGCCCAGCTCGGCCGGTGAACCGGCCCGCGCCCGCGGGGCGGCGCCGGTCCCCGGGTTCACGGGTTTCCCGAGCGCTGCTGCATCCCGTCGAGGACCGTCGAGAATCCTGGGGTGCGTCGAGCACCATCGAGCGCGTCGAGCACCATCGAGCGCGTCGAGCACCATCGAGCGCGTCGAGCACCATCGAGCACTTTTGGGTCCCACCAGTCCCGCTGGTCCCACAGGACTCTTCGTGCCCGGGAACCCCGGTGACCACGCACCTCAGTTCGGCCTTGTCCGGCACTTCGGGCCCGTCCGTCGACGGTCGCTTTGGTAGGGACTCAAACCTTCCCCGTCGTTTTCTGTCGGAGATTATGCGTTCTCACGACAGAGGGTGAGCGCGGAATCACCTGACGCGCACCGTCTGTCGCTCGGCTTGAAATGTCCGCGCGGGATCGCCGTGCGGTCGTTTCCGACCCATTACCAAGGGGCATCCATCCCTCGGCATACGCTGAAGGAGGTCCGGGGGTGGCGTTGATGGTGGCGCGTGAAGTGCCGACTTCATCGACCATGGCAGTGCCGCACGGCCCAGCGAGTGTCGGGGTCGCACGGCGCCGACTGCGTCGAGATCTGGGAGACCGGGAGATACCGGAACCGGTCATTGATGATGCTGTTCTGATCCTTTCCGAACTGCTGAGTAATGCATGTCGTTACGCGCGGCCGCTCGGCCCGCTGCCCGTGCTCGGTCGCTCCGGCCGGGCGGAGATCGTCGACCAGGTGCTCGTCGCCGTCCCCTCGGGGCCGGCCGAACCGGTCAGGGCGACCGGCGCTCCCGCGTCGAGCGGGCCCCCGGCCCGCCCCACGGGGCAGGGCAGGGGACAGCCGACGGCCCAGGCCCAGCCGGACGACGGCGAGGGCAACGGTGGCGTCCTGGTGCGCTGGCAGATGCACGCGGACGGGATCCTCACCGTGGAGGTGACCGACGGCGGTGCGCAGACCCGGCCGTCCCCCGCCAGCCCGTCGCTGACCTCGCGCGGCGGCCGCGGACTGAGCATCGTCGACCAGCTGGCCAGCGACTGGGGCGTGCGCGACGCGCCCGGCGAGGTCACGGTCTGGGCCGCGCTGCCCGCCCGGGCCCGGCACGCCAGGCGCACCGGCGGTGATGCCCGCAGCGCCTGACCCCTGCCCGAGCGCCCCCGCGCGGCGCCCGGCGGCACCCGGTCCGACGCTGCCGCGACAGCCTCCGCGGGGCACTCCCCGCCCCGGCGCGTGCCCACGCGCCGGGGGAACGTCAGTAGGCTGCCCGGAGCACACCAAAACCGCCACCGGGAGAGCCGCACCATGGGCAAGAAGGCCGCCAAGAAGGCGCCGCAGCGCAGCCAGTCCACCACCGCCGTCACGGGTGAGGTCCCCGTGGTCGGAGCCCGCGAGAACTGCCCGTGCGGTTCGGGCCGCCGGTACAAGGCCTGCCACGGCCGGGAGGCCTCGCACGCCGTTCAGGAGCTGGTGCACCGCCCGTTCGAGGGCCTGCCCGGCGAGGCCGACTGGGTGGCGCTGCGCGAGCTGGTCCCGGCCGCGACCGTGCCGCTGACGCTGGCCGCCGGGGTGGCCGAGGCCGCCAACGGCGACGTCCCGTCGGTGACGCTGGCCACCGTGCTGCCGCTGGCCTGGCCGGCGCTGCGCCGCCAGGACGGCTCGATCCTGCTCGGCCTGCAGACCCAGTCCGCCTCCGGCGACCTGAGCCGCGACCTGGCGGACGCCCTGGAGCTGGCGCTGGCCGCCGAGCCGGGCTCGCCCGTCCCCGCCCGCCGGACCGTCGCGGGCGGCCGCCGCCTGCAGGACCTGCTGGACGGCTCGGCCGAGTTCACGCCCGCCGTGCACACCGGCTTCGAGTTCTGGCTGGAGGACGCCGAGACCGCCACCGGCGAGGTGGCCGCCTCCCTGGAGCGCGCCAACGCCTCGGCGATCCCGACCGAGAAGCTGACCGGCGTGGACTCCGCGTACTGGTGCGGCACCCCGGACAAGAACCACCTGCGCTGGGTGATGACCGTGCCGGAGGAGCAGCTGCTCGACGCGCTGGCCCGGCTCACCGCCGCCGACCAGTCCTCGCTCGGCCCGGACACCCGGCTGGTCGGCTCGTTCCGCGCGCACGGCCTGACCGTCCCGGTCTGGGACCTGCCGCTCGCCATGACCGCCACCGACTGCGAGAAGCCGGCGGCCGAGTTCGCCGAGCGGCTCGCCGCGACGCTGGCCGACCCCGCGCCGCTGACCGGTGAGGAGCGGCGGGCCCGCGCCAACCTGGTGAACCGTCAGGTCACCCTGAACTAAAGGGGACTCGGATCCGGGTGATACGCGTCACATTGGCCGCCGGTACTGCAATTTCCGGGCGGGCAGGGCCTCTTGGAAATTGGCGCGGGCGCGGATCCTTGTTACTGTCTAAAGAGTCCGGTCGCTGGTGCATCCCCCGTCGCCAGCGGCCGGATCTTTTGTTTTCCGGCCCGGCCGGTGGACCGTGCCCGATCAGTACGCCGACCGGCACCGCAGGCCCGGCCCGGCCGGCCCCCGCCCGCCGCATCAGCCCGCCCCCGACCCGGACGAGAGCGCGGGCAGGAGCAGGGGCGATGCCGCCGGTGGGAGCCCCGCCGGAGCGCCGGTCAGTACGCCGAGCGCCCGCTGTCCAGTTGGACCGTCGCCTCGACCAACTCCCCCAGCAGCGGCCCGACCTCGGGCAGCCACACACTGCCGTCCGCCGCCGGGCGCGGCGGCAGCACCCAGCGCACCCCGCCCCCCGACCCGCCGCCGGGCGGCAGCGGCAGGAAGCCGCCCGACCCGTGGTACCGCAACGACCCCGGGACCCAAGGCAGTTGAGCGAGCATCTCGCCGAGCGCATCCAGCGAGTACGGGGCCACCAGCATCGCGTACCGGCCGGGCATCGACAGCACCGGGCCGAGCGGGAGCCGCAGCGCGGCGAGGTAGGCCAGCGCCCGGGCGCCGGCCGCCGCGGGCAGGCTGACCGCCGAGACCGTCCCGCCGGTCGCCGCGAGCACCGGCGCGTCCGGGCTCTGCCGCTCCCACCACCAGCGCACCATCCGGGCGTCGGTGGTGGCCGCCAGCAGCGGCGGGTCGTGCGGGTGGGCGCCGGGAACGGAACAGTCCTCGTCCCCGCACGAACAGTGGCCGCCGAGCAGCAGCGTGCCGGGGACGACCGGCCAGCGGTGGTCGACGGCGGCGGCCAGGGCGGCGGCCAGCCGGACGGAACGGGCTGCCGACCGGCTCCTCGAGTTCTCGCGCATGACGCTCGTTCCTTTCCGTGACCGCTCGGGGTCGCTCCGGCCCCGCCTGCCCACATCGGGGAACGCCGCACCGGCCCGAACCGGGCTGGCGGGCTTGGCGAGCGGCGTGGCGGGGGTGGAGCACGGTGTGGAGCACGACATGAAAGAGCCGCGGATGAGAACAGCCCTTGGAACGAGAATCCCGTATGCGACCGGATGGACGCCGCCCGGGCGCGGTTGGTTCCACCGTACGAGTGAGTGACTTCCGGCCGACCCGGCCGACGGGCGGCGAAAGCATACGATCCGGACGGCCGTGGGAACCGTCCTGACGGTTCTGCCCGTTCTCCGGCCGCTCCATGCCCTCGGGCCCGGCCGGGGCGCGCACGAACGGAGCGGTCCCCGGGCCGGGCCTCGCACGACGGGCAACGCGACGGGCAACGCGGCGGGGAACGCGGCGGGGAACCGGCCACCCGCGTCGTCATGGATCTGGACATGCCCCGAATGGCCTGTGTAGAAGTGGTGGCATTGCTGTCGATCAATGACGAGTAGTAGCGAATCGAGGCGAAACACGCCCTTTGGCCGTGCTCGCTCCAATCGGCCGTACCTGGGGGTTCCGCATGACACGTACCGCGTCAGGAGTGGCGGCATGACCGAGTCCCACCCACCGTCGACATCCTCCGAGCCGGGCGATCCCCGTCGCCCCCGCGGGCTCTCGGTGCTCGACCATCCGGGCTTCCCCGGGACCCCCGCCGGACCGGCCGGGCAGCAGGTCTGCCCCGCCGACGAGCCCCGGACCGCTACCGGGCCGGCCGGCGCCCCGGAGGGCCGCACCGCACCCCCGGCCGGCCTGCAGGACCGTTTGGCCGGACGGCTGTCCGATTTCACCAGCCTCCACGAGCACACCGAGCGGCTCGCCCGCGCCCGCGGCCTGACGGCCACCTTGGAGGCCGTGTTGGCCTCCGGCACCGCGCTGCTCGGCGCCCACCGCGCCCTGCTGGTCACCGCGCTGCCCGGCGGCGGGCCCAGCCAGCCGATCGGGTACGGCCTCGACCGGGCCAGCCTCGGCGCGCTGGAGACGGTGCCCACGGAACAGAGCCTGGTCGCCCGGCTGCTGCGCGAGCACGACCGGCCCGCCCAGGTGCAGTCGCACGACCTCGCCGACGACCCCGCGACCGGCGCCCGGCTGCGCGAACTCGCCGCCCACCTCGGCCTCGGCGGCTGCCACGGCCTCCCGCTCGCCACCGAGGAGGACGGCCCGCTGGCCGCCGTCCTCTGGTTCTACGACGGGCCCGCCGAGCCCACCGAGCGCCAGCGCGAGCTGGTCCGCCGGTACTGCGACGTCGCCGCCCCGCTGCTGGCCAAGCAACTGGACGCGGAGAAGGTCCGGCGCACCACCGAGGCGTTGCGGGCCGGCCTGCTCCCGGACCGCCTCCCGCAACCCGCCGGCCTGCGGCTGGCCGCCCGGCTGGTCCCGGCCGGGCTGGACCGCTCGGTCGGCAGTGACTGGTACGACGCCATCCCGCTGCCCGACGGCACCGTCGGGCTGACCGTCGGCAGCGTCTCCGGCGACGGACCGGGCGCCGGCCCCTGCTCCGCCCCGGGCGCGGCGGCCGCGATGGGCCGGGTCCGGGCCGCGCTGCGGGCCTACGCCGTCCTGGAGGGCGAGGACCCGGTCTCCGTCCTGGGGGACCTGGAGCTGCTGCTCAAGACCACCGAGCCGGCCCGCAGCGCCACCGCCCTCTACGCCTGGATCGAACCCGACGAGCGCCGGATCACCCTGGCCGGGGCCGGGCACTGCCCGCCCGTGCTGGTCACCCGGCAGGGGGCCGAGTTCGTGGAGACCTCGCTCTCCGCGCCGCTCGGCATGCTCTCCTGCTGGGAGGCGCCGGGCGTCGAGCTGACCGCCGGGCGCGGCGACACCCTGGTGCTCTACACCGAGGGCCTGGCCCGCCGCTTCGGCCCCACCCTGCACGCCGGGCAGGCCAACCTGCGCCGGGCCGCCGCCGACGCCCCGCGCGACGTGCGGATCGACCCGGACCGACTCTGCGCCCACCTGCTGGCCGTCTGCGCGGACCGGGGCACCGGGCCCGCCACCGACGACCTGATGCTGCTGGCCGCGCGCTTCGAGTAGCCCCCGGGGCCCGGGGCCACGGCCCCGCAGCGGTACCTCCCGGCCGAAGGGCGCCGGAGGTCGAGCGGCCGGGCGTCCGTACCATGGACGCACGGCCGCCCACGTGTGTCGCGATCCGACGCCCCCCGGCCTTCGCCCGGGGGACCCCCATGGGCGGCACCCGCGCAAGGAGGCGACGTACGTGACCGAGGACCGCACCCCCGCGGTGGCCGAGAACCCGGAGGCCACCGGCGGCGAGGAGCCGCAGCAGTTCAAGGGCCGCAAGAACGGCCTGTACTCGGAGGTCTCCGACGAGCTGGCCGCCTCGATGAAGTCCGGCTGGGCCGACACCGAACTGCACGGCCTCACCCCGGTCGCCCAGGCCCCGTACGCCGCCGAGCGCCGCGCCCGGCTCTCCGCCGCCTTCCCCGGCGAGCGCCTGGTCGTCCCGGCCGGCACCCTGCGGGTCCGGGCCAACGACACCGACTACAACTTCCGCGCCGCCAGCGAGTACGTGCACCTCACCGGTGACCAGACCGAGGACGCGGTGCTGGTCGCCGAGCCCACCGGCGAGACCGGCCACGCCTTCGGCCTCTACCTGCTGCCTCGCTCCGACCGCGAGAACGGCGAGTTCTGGCTGGACGGCTACGGCGAGCTGTGGGTCGGCCGCCGGCACAGCCTCACCGAGCAGGAGCGGCTGCTCGGCCTGCCGGTGCGCGACGTCCGCAAGGCCGCCGAGGAGCTGGCCGGGCGCGCCGCGGCCGACGCCGTCCCGACCCGGATCGTGCGCGGCTACGACGCCGGCCTGGAGGCCGCGCTCTCCGACGTGCTGGACGCCGACAAGGACGCCGGGCTCAAGGAGTTCCTGAGCGGCCTGCGGCTGGTCAAGGACGAGTGGGAGATCGGCGAGCTGCGGGCCGCCTGCACCGCCACCGTCAACGGCTTCACCGACGTGGTCCGCGAGCTCGGCCAGGCCGTCGCCACCTCCGAGCGCTGGATCGAGGGCACCTTCTGGCGCCGCGCCCGGGTCGAGGGCAACGACGTCGGCTACGGCTCCATCTGCGCCGCCGGCCCGCACGCCACCACCCTGCACTGGGTGCGCAACGACGGCGAGGTCCGCCCGGGCGAGCTGCTGCTGCTGGACGCCGGTGTCGAGACGCACACCCTCTACACCGCCGACGTCACCCGCACGCTGCCGATCGACGGCCGGTTCAACGCGCTCCAGCGCAAGATCTACGACGCGGTGTACGACGCCCAGGAGGCCGGCATCGCCGCGGTCAGGCCCGGCGCCCGGTTCCGCGACTTCCACGACGCCTCGCAGCGCGTGCTGGCCGAGCGCCTGCTCGCCTGGGGCCTGCTGGACGCCTCGGTGTACGACCTGGAGAAGGTCCTGGAGCTGGGCCTGCAGCGCCGCTGGACCCTGCACGGCACCGGCCACATGCTCGGCCTGGACGTCCACGACTGCGCCCACTCCCGCACCGAGGAGCACGTCGACGCGCTGCTGGTGCCCGGCATGGTGCTCACCGTCGAGCCCGGCCTGTACTTCCAGCAGGACGACCTGACGGTGCCCGAGGAGTACCGCGGCATCGGCATCCGGATCGAGGACGACATCCTGGTCACCGCCGACGGCAACGAGAACCTCTCGGCGGGCCTGCCCCGCCGCGCCGAGGACGTCGAGGCGTGGATGGCCTCACTGGCCTGACCGACGCACGCGGGCCCGGCTCCCCGAACGGGGGCCGGGCCCGTGGCGCGTGCGCTACTTGGCGACCACCTGGAGCTGGACGGTGCTCTCCCCGGCCAACCGGTAGCTCCCGGCGCCGTCCGACATCTCCAGTCTCATGACCAGCGGAAGGGTCCCCGGCCCGTAGTCGGTGGTCAGCGTCAGCCGGTAGTTCACCGTCACGCTCTGACCCGGGGCGACGGAGACCGGATAGCCGTTCTCCAGACCGGAGAAGCTGTTGAGCCCCCAGAGTTCCATCGGGGACCAGGCGCCCCCCTGTCGGCGGTCCAGCGTGGAGGTCCGCTTCTTCCCGGGCGGCGCACCCGGGTAGGGGTCCGCGTACACCACGGCCTTCGTCGTGTCGTAGTTCGTCTTGCCGGTGTTCTTGAAGGTGACCGCGAACTCGACCGGGGTCCCGTCGTTCGGCACCTTCTGCCCCGCGGTGAGACCGGCGACCGAGACGCTCACGTCGTTCGCGTACGGCGAGGTGTGGCCGCTGACGTCCAGGCTGTTGACGATCGCCTGCAGTCCGGCCTGGTAGTCGGACTTGAGACCGATCGCCGTCACGTACACCTGGTCCTTGGGCAGGGCCCACATCTGCGCCGTGAAGGACTCCTTCGCGTTGCAGGTGACCTGCCACTGCGACTTGCGCGCGGGGCGGCCGGCCACGGTGGGCGTGGTCTTCACCGGCGGGGAGCTCTTCAGCTGGTCGTCCGCGGGGTGGGGATTGCCCCACACCGGGCAGTAGGGCTGGTGGCCCCAACCACCGGAGGCGTCGAGGTCGCCCATCGACGGCCAGGTGACGGGCTCCGCGTCGTACACCGCGAGCTCCGCACCGTACGGATCGCAGTCCTTGTAGGCCGCGCCGGCCGGAGCGCCCGGGCTCAGCAGGCAGAGCCGTACGCCCTCCCCCTGGGCGCCCTCCGTGACGGCCCGCCAACCGTCGGGGATCTTCAGCTTCACGCCGCGGAAGGTGTACGGCGTCGACGGCGCCGCCGGGGGTGTGGTGGTGGTCGGGGTGCCCGTCGTGCTCGGGGCACCGACCGGCGCCTCGGTCACGCTGCCCCCCGTCGGGTCGGCGGCCGGCGAAGTGGTCGCGGCCGTCGGGCTCTCGGAGGGGGTCGGTTCCGCGGTCGGACTCGCGCTCGGGCTCACGGTGGCCGTGACGGTGGCCGCCGGGCCCGGGTCCTCCTGCTTGGCCACCGTGTCACCGCGGAAGCCGAGCACACCGAACGCCATCGCGGCGGCCAGGCCGAACAGCGGCACCGCGGCGAGGTAGACCGGCTTCAGCCGGCGCACCCGCCGGCTCGGCGGCGCGGCCGGACGCAGGTCGTGTGCCGTGATCCGCATCGCCCGGGCGCTCATCGCCTCGCGGAGCAGCCGTTCCATCGGGGTGTCGTCCGGCCCGTCACCGTCACCGCCGGTGCGGCGGGGAAGCTTGTCGGTCATCGAACCTTCTCCAGATGCTTTTCCAAGGCGTCCAAGGCCCGGCTGGCGGTGGACTTCACGGCGCCCCGGGACAGCCCCAGGGTCTCGGCTATCTGTGCTTCGGACATGTCCGACCAGTAGCGCAGCACCAGCACCTCACGCTGGCGGGAGGTCAGCTCCTGCAGGGCGACCAGGACGCGCCGGTGCTCGTCGTTGAGCACCGCGTGGTCCTCGGCGGACGGCGCGTCGGCCTCGTGCGGAGGGACGTACTCGCGGGCGGTCTTACGGCGGCGCAGCATCGACCGGGCGCCGTTGACGACGCTGGTGCGCAGGTACCCGAGGGCGTTGTCCAAGTCCTCCAGCTGCTCGCCGTGCCGCTGGTAGAGCTGGGTGAAGGCCTCCTGGACGACGTCCTCGGCGAGGTCCTGGTGGTCGACCAGCAGGACCGCCATCCGCACCAGGCCCAGCCGGTGCGCGTGGTAGAGCTCGGTCAGGGTGGGTCGTTCATCCGGCTCGGTCCGGCGCCCGCCGCGCAGCAGTCGGAAGCCCGCCCGCCGCTGCACCACCTCCTGCCCGGAGCTCGACGAGGCGCCGGGGAGGACGGGTGCCCCACCCGCTTCCTGCGCACCGAAGAGCAGCCCGACCAGTCCGGAGCGGAGGAAGCCGCCGCTCCTCCCGCGTCCCGCAATCGGCCCGATGGCCATGGACATCCGCGCTCTGCTTTCCCCCGGGACGGCGCCCGGCGTGGACCGGACCGTCATGACACATGATCAAGATCGTTATCGGCGGGAATCCTGCCATCGCCTCGGCTGCCGGCATCGTCCGCCCCCCGTATGGATGGACGCGCGGCGAGGGCCGGGGTTGCAGGTGACTTTCCGGAGGATTCCGGCCTGGCCGGCACGACTACACTCACCGGCATCCCGCCACCCGCCGCGCAGCCCGAGGGGACCTCATGGCCGACCAGCAGACCACCGGCCCGGTGGCCGTCGCGATCGGACGGCGGCCGGAGCCGGTGCACGACGTCGCGGTGTACGCCTTCGACGGCATGACACCGTTCGAGCTCGGTGTGGTGGTGGAGGTCTTCGGGCTGGCCCGGCCCGAGCTGAGCGGGCTGCTGGCCGCCCCCTGGTACGGGCTCAAGGTCTGCGCCGACCGGCCGGACACCGCGCTGCGGTCGGTCGGCGGCTTCTCCCTGACCGCCCATCACGGCCTGGACGACCTCGCCGCCGCCGACACCGTGGTGATCCCCGGGGTGCCGAACGCCTTCAGCGGCGAGGTCTCCCCCGGGCTGGTCGCCGCGCTGCGCACGGCGCACGAGCGCGGCGCCCGGATCGTCTCGATCTGCTCCGGGGCCTTCGCCCTGGCCGCCGCCGGTCTGCTGGACGGCCGCGAGGCGACGACCCACTGGCGGTACGCCGAGCTGCTCCAGCAGCGCCACCCGTCGGTGCGGGTCAACCCGGACGTGCTGTACGTGGACAGCGGCTCCGTCCTGACCAGCGCGGGCAGCGCGGCCGGGATCGACCTCTGCCTCCACCTGGTCCGCCGGGACCACGGTGCCAAGGTGGCCAACAGCGTCGCCCGGCGCTTCGTGGTGCCGCCGCACCGGGACGGCGGGCAGGCCCAGTTCATCGAGGCGGCCGTCCGGCCGGTCGAGGAGGCGGACGACGGCATCGCCCGGTCCATGCGGTGGGCGATGGACCACCTGTCCGCCCCGCTGACGATCTCCCTGCTGGCCCGGGCCGCCCGGATGTCCGACCGCTCCTACCTGCGGCACTTCACCGCCCGCAACGGCACCAGCCCGATGCGCTGGGTCGTCACCCAGCGCATCGCGGCCAGCCTGCCTCTGCTCGAATCCCCGGAGGGCTCGGTGGAGGAGATCGCCACCGCCGTCGGCTTCGAGAGTGCCGCGACCTTCCGCCATCACTTCGGCCGGGTGATGCGCACCTCCCCGACCGCCTACCGGCGCAGCTTCGGCCTCGGCGTGGCCTGACTCCCCCGCGACGGCGGGGCCGGGCCTACTCCTGCCCGCCGGTGCGCAACGCCGCGTTGGCGAGCATCGCGTCGTGCAGCCACTGGGCGAGGCCCGGGGCGAGCTGCTCGTAGGTGGCGGTGAACCGCGGGTCGGCGACGTACATCCCGGCGATGCCGCGGTGGATCTCGAAGGTGCAGTCGTAGAAGTTGTCGCAGATGTGCTGCCGGTGGACCTCGGCGAGGTCCATGGCCGGGCCGCCGTCGGCCGGTTCGCCGGCGGTGAAGGCCTCGACCAGACGGGCGTTGAGCGCGTCCGTCTCGGCCTTGATCCGCTGCCAGTCGTCCTTGCCGTAGCAGCCGGTACGGCGCTGCGACTGCGCCCAGGCGTCGGTGTCGCCCCAGCGCTGCTCGGCCTCGGTCTCCCAGTCCTCCTGGTAGGACTCGCCGAAGACCTCGAACTTCTCCTCCGGGGTCAGCTGAATGCCCATCTTCTGTGCCTCCATGGCGTGTTCGACGGCCGCGGCCAGTTCCTGGAGGTGGCTGATGCGGTCGGTCAGCAGCTTGTGCTGGCGCCGCAGGTGCTCGCTCGGGCTGACCGAGTCGTCGTCCAGGATGGCCGCGATCTCTTCCAGGGGGAACCCGAGTTCGCGGTAGAACAGGATCCGCTGCAGCCGGTCGAGGTCGGTGTCCCGGTACCGGCGGTAGCCGGCCGGGGTGCGCCCCCGGGGGGCGAGCAGTCCGATCTCGTCGTAGTGGTGCAGGGTGCGGACGGTGACCTTGGCGATCTTCGCCACCGCACCGACCGAGTAGTCGCCGCTCATGCGCCCACCTCGCCGCGCTCGGCGGTCGCTTCGCGACGCGCGCTCCTTCCCCCGACCCGCTCGCTGCCCTCGCTCATCCGGGTTGCTCCCTTCTCTCTGACCACGACCCTCCCGCCTCCCGTTGCGTGAGGGTCAAGCCCAGTCTCGCGGGCCGGGGGTCACGGGCCGCGCGGCGCCGGCTCCGTGCGAGCCAGTCCGGCCGTCCCGCCCGTCGGGCCCGTCCCGCCCCGCTGCCCCGTCCCGCCCCGGGGGCCGTCGGCCCCGTGCGAGTCTCCGAGCGGAGCGCCCCGGACGGGCCCCGGCTTGGACGAAGCCGCCTATTGCCGGGGCCGGACGGCAGCCGCGACCATGGCGCCATGACCACCACCGCTGCGCCCCTGGTACGACGGCTGGCCGCGGAGGCGGTCGGCACGGCCGCGCTGGCCGCCGTCGTGGTCGGCGCGGGCATCCAGGCCGCCGCACTCGGCCAGGACGGCGGGGTCCGCTTCCTGGCCGACGTCGGCGCCTCCGCACTGGCCCTGGCCGTCCTGATCGAGCTGTTCGGCCCGGTCTCCGGCGGGCACTTCAACCCGCTGGTGACGGTCGGCGTGTGGTGGGCCGGCCGGCGCGACGGCAGCGGGCCGACCCTGCCCGAACTCGGCGGGTACACCGCCGCGCAGGTGGTCGGCGCGGTCACCGGGACGGGCCTGGCCAACGCGATGTTCGGGCGGCCGTTCGTCGAACCCTCCGGACACGCCCGCGACGGCGGCGCGCTCTGGCTCGGCGAGGCGGTGGCCACCGGGACGCTGCTGCTGGTGGTCGCCGGGCTGAGCCGCAGCGGGCGCGGCCGACTGGTCCCGGCGGCGGTCGGCCTCTGGGTCGGCGCGGCCTGCTGGGCCACCTCCTCCGGCGGCTTCGCCAATCCGGCGGTGACCCTCGGGCGGGCCCTGACCGACAGCTACACCGGGATCGCGCCCGGCTCCGTCCCCGGCTTCGTGCTCGCCCAACTGGCCGGGGCGGTGGCCGGTCTGGCGCTGGCGGCGGCGTTGTTCGGCCGCTCCGGACCCGCCCGGCCCGCCTCCGTGCCGGACGACGCGCGCGATCTCGTCCCCGGCCCGGCGACCACGGCCGGCTGAGCCGGCCGCACCGCCGTCAGCCCGCCGCCCCCACCAGCGCCCGCTCGCGGCGCCGGGCGGCCCGGCCGCCGCCGTCCTGCCCGGGGCGCGGACGGCGGTCCTGCCGGGTGGGCCAGAGCAGCACGTACGCGGCCGACAGCACCACGAAGGCCAGCCGCACGAAGCCGCGCGCCGAGTCGGACGGGATCAGCAGCGTGCCGCCGTAGAGCGCGGCCAGGGCGATCCAGCTCCACCACGGCACCAGCCGCTTCTGCCCGACCGCGTCCCAGAGCAGGGTGCCGAGCAGGATCGACGCGGTGTAGTAGGTGTAGACGCTGGGGTCGAACAGGATCCGGGCGTCCGCTCCCAGCAGCACGACGGCCGGCCACCTGCCGCGCCACACCGCGATGCTGCCCAGCGCCAGGCCCAGGCCGAACTGCAGCGGCCGGTCCCACCACGGGGTGGTCGGGTCGGTCACCCCGAACCAGCGCAGCGCCGAGGCCGGCTGGTTGGGAATGGTGAACTTGGCGGCCGCCACCGTGTCCAGGTTGCCCAGGTAGAACGGCAGCCAGGCGACGGCCACCAGGGCGACGAACCAGAGCGCGGTGCGCAGCCAGGCGGGCCGGGGCAGTGCGAGGACCAGCGGGGCGAAGGCCAGCGCCCAGGGCTTGGAGTCCACCGCCAGCGCCAGGTAGACGCCGACCTCGACGGCCCGGCCCCGGCTGAGCGCGTGCGCGGCGAGGGTGGTGAAGAAGAGCGCCAGCACGTCGTCCAGGTGCGCGAAGCGGACCGAGACCTCCACCCACATCGGGATGAACGCCAGCCCGGCGACCAGCAGTCGCTGCTGCAGCCGACGGTGGTTGGTGCCGGTGCCCAGGTAGTACCGGGCGGCGGTGCGGCCGACCAGCACGAGCATCACCAGGCCGAGGCCGGACATCGCCGCCTCGGCCACCACCTGGCCGGTGTGCGCGGGGAACGGGCTGAAGAGGCGGGCGACGGCCAGGCTCACCGGGCCGATCTGCAGCTCGGGGTGGTGGGCGTAGAGCGAGAGCCCGCCGTCGGCCTGGCCGCTGAAGAGCAGTTCCTCGCCCTGGCGCAGGTAGTGCCAGGAGAAGCCGCCGCTGGGCTCGACCAGCAGGAACCAGAGAACCGTCCAGCCGACCAGCAGGACGTGGTGCCTGCGCACCGGCAGACCGGCGATCCGCCCGGTTGCGGCCTCGTAGTCGGTGGTGGACCGTGCCGACCGTGCTCCCCGCACCCCTGTACCTCTCCCGACGCCGAGCCCCCTTCGGCCGGTCATCCTATGCGACCTGACGGAAGCGACCGCGCCCCCTCGGGTGTCCGGTGGAGGGACACCCGAGGGGGCGCGGTCGTCGGGCCGAACCGGGAACCCGGCACGGCCGGGTGCTCAGTGGAGCCGGGTGCTCAGCGGAGCCGGTGTCAGCCCTGCTGGGCGGACTTGCGGCGGCGGAGCAGCACGAGGGTGCCGGCGCCGGCCGCGAGGACGGCGCCACCGGCGATGGCGATGACGGTGGTGTCGTCACCGCCACCGGTCTGGGCCAGCGCCTTGTCGGCGTTGTCGGCCGCGGTCTTGGCCTTGGTGACGGCGGCCGGGGTGAGCTTCGGCGGCGTCACGGCCGGCACGGTCACCGGGAAGTCGATCGGCTCCTGCACGCCGGTACCGCCGGTGGGCGCGGCGGAGGTCGTCGAACCGGTCGGCTGCGCGGTCGCGGAGGACGACGCGGTGGCGGACGCCGAGGGGCTGGCCGACGCCGAGGCGGTGGCCGTGGCCGACGGCGTCGGGGTGGCCGTCGCCGACGGCGTGGTGGTGGCGGTGGGCGTGGGCGTCGCGGTGGCGGTCGCCGTGGCCGTGGTGGTCGCGGTCGCCGACGGCGAGTGGCTCGGCGACTGGCTGGCCGACGGGCTGCCGGTCGGCTTCACCGTGGGGCTCGGCTTGCCGGTGCTCGGGCTGGCGGTCGGGCTCGGCTTGCTGCCGGCCTTGATGGTGAAGCCGGCGCCGGTGATGCCGTCGCAGCTGAAGTGGCCGTTGCCGACGGGCTCGTGGGTCTGGTCGTCGAGCTGCTCGGAGAAGACCACCGGCACCACGCCGGCCTTGCCGAGCGGGGCGTCCTTGGTGAACGAGGCGCGGACCTTGATGGAGACGTCCTTGCCCCGGTTCACGCCGAGCAGCGCGTCGTCGGAGTCGACGCCGCCCAGCAGGATGAGCACCGCGTCGTCGTCGGAGTCCCCGCCACCGGGGGCGACCGAACCGGGCAGCCAGCCGCCGCCGGGCAGCTGGTACTCGACCTTGAGGTCACCGGCCTCCAGGCTGCCCGCGCGGTTCTTGAACTTGAGCAGCGGGATGAAGACGAAGTCGTGCCGGGTCGAGTTGTCGATCCGGAAGGTGAACTCGCGGGCGTCGCCACCCGCGACGAAGGTGTCCGGCACCCCGCGCACGGAGAGGTCCAGGCTCTGGCGCGAGGCCTTGTCGGCCTGCGGCGCCGCGGCGGCGGACGGGGAGCCGGTGGTGCCGACGGCGACGGCGCCCTGGGCACCGGCCAGCACCATCGAGGAGGCGAGGGCGGCGGCGCCGGCGAGGGCGAAACTGCGACGTATGGACATGGGCAAGGAAGACCTCACGAGAGAGTCCGGGCGCGGCCCGGGAGCGCGGAAGGACAGGGCTGTCCGAACAGTGGTCCCCCCACAAAGCTGAAAGTCCGACGGAGACTACCGAAAGATCCAGCCACTCCGGAAGGCGGGTGCCACCCTTCGTGCACCACCCTGACCGGATACTGTCCGATTGGACCAACTCCGTCACTTCATAAGGCTTTTGTGGCCAACCACCAGGTGGCTCCAGCATGACCGGTACACGTCCGGAACGCTGCCGCCGGTGGCCCTGCGGTGGCGGAAAATCGCCGTCGGGCGGCCGGACCACAACCTACCGCCCCCTTGGCGGCCGGTCTGCCCGGCCCGGCCCGGGTCAGCCCCGGTCGGCCCCGATCAGACCGGATCGGACCGGACACGACCGGCCTGGATCAGCCCGCGAAGAAGGACTTGGCGGCGACCAGCGCCCGCTCGTCGTTCAGCACGTCGCCCGGGCGGGTGCCGTTGCCGAGCAGCGCGCCGCCCCAGCGCATGCCCATGTAGTCGGCGCAGAGCCGCAGGGTGGCGATCAGCGGGTCCGCCTTGTCGGGCTCGGTGGCCAGGGCGGTGACGGCCCAGATGGTGCCGCCGGACAGCCGGGCGCGGAAGTCCGCCCCGGGCACCCGCAGCCAGGCGGACCAGTGGTCGAGGTAGAGCTTGGCGCTGGTCGGCAGCGAGTACCAGTACACCGGCGCCACGAAGACCAGGTCGGTCGCGGCCAGCGTGGCGTCCAGCAGGGTGCGTTCATGGCCGGACGGCGTGCGGAAGCCACCGTCGTCGCTGTGCCGGCGGTCCTCGAACGGGGGCAGCGGGTGCTCGCTCAGCCGCAGCCACCGCTGCTCGGCGCCGGCCGGCAGGCTCGCCTCGGCGGCCAGCCGGGCCAGCTGCTCTGAGTTGCCGTCGCTGCGTGAACTGGCGTTCAGGAAGAGGAACGAACGCGGCGCTTCGGCGCCGGCGGCGTGCTCGGACATCAGGACCCCCGTGCGGACGGTGACAGAAACCCCGAGCCTACGACAGCGCTTCGACGGCCCCGACGGGCGCTGCGGCAGCGGCTCGGCACCGCAGCAGTACGTGGCCCGGCGCTAGGACAGCGGTTCGGCGGGCGGCAGCGGTTCGGCGAGCGGCAGCGGCCGGTCCGCGTAGAGGTGCAGCAGGTCGCCCTGGGTCGGGTCGCGGCGCAGGCCCTGGTCGGTCAGTCCGAGCCGGTCGGCGACCTTGCGGGAGTCGGCGTTGTGGCTGTGGATCCAGGCGACCAACGGCACCGCCGGCGCGTGCCGGTGGGCTGCGGTGATCGCGGCGCGGGACAGCTCGGTGGCGTAGCCGCGCCCCCAATGGGCGGGCGCGAGCCGGTAGTAGAGGTTCCAGTAGCCGGTCGCGGCCTGGAGCTGGGCGCCGCCGACGCCGACCACCGTGCCGTCGCCGGCCAGTCGCGCCGTCCAGTAGCTCAGGCCGTCCTCCTGCCAGCGCCGGGCGGCCCGTCCGATCCAGGCCCGGGTGGTCGCCTCGTCCCGGTGCCGGCCCTCGGGGAGGTGGCGCCAGGTCCGGGGGTCGGTGTTGATCTCGTACAGCGCGGCGAGGTCCTCGACCCCGACCGCGCGCAGCTCCAACCGCTCGGTGCGGACCGACTGCTGGTCCCACGGCGTGGGTTCGTTCGTGAGCGTCACGCCGTGACCCTAGTCGGCCGGCCACCGGCCGGGCACCGGGATTTCACCGCCGCGGGCGGGCCCGGGAGGCCCAAGCCCGGGCCCGGCCCTCCGGCCGCTACGCCGGCAGGCCCGCCCGGCGGCGGGCGACGGCCGCGACGGCCGCCCAGTCCTTCTCGCCGTCGCCGTGCGCGAGCGCGTCGAGGAAGGCGTCCCGCAGCACGCTGCCGAAGGGCAGCGGCACACGGGCCGCGGCACCGGCGGTGAGCGCGAGGTCGACGTCCTTGAGACCCAGCGGCAGCTTGAAGCCGGCCGGCTCGTACCGGCGCTCGGCGACCATCGCCCCGTAGCCGGAGTAGACCGGCCCGGGGAAGAGCGTGCCGGTGAGCATCTCGACCAGGTCGGTCGGGCGGACGCCGTTGGCCTCGGCCAGGCTGCACGCCTCGGCCATCGACTCGATCGCGCAGGCCAGCAGGAAGTTGGTGCTGATCTTGGCGGTGTTGGCCTGGCTCGGGCTCGCGCCGAAGTGCCACGTCCGCCGCCCCATCGCGGCGAGCAGCGGCTCGGCCCGGGCGAGCGCCTCCGGGTCGCCGGCGGCCAGGATGTTCAGCTCGCCGGCCGCCGCCACCGGGGGTCGGCCGAGGACGGGCGCGGCGACGTAGCCGACGCCGTGCTCGGCGTGCAGGGCCTCGGCCCGCTCCGCGAGCGCCACCGAGACCGTCGCCATGTTGACGTGCACGGTGGCCCGGGCTCCGGCCAGCAGGGCGGGGTCGAGCAGCAGCCGCTCGACCGCGGCGTCGTCGGCGAGCATGGAGACCACCGCCTCGGCGGCGAACGCGTCGGCCGGTCCGTCGGCGGCCTGCGCGCCCTGGGCGACCAGCGCGGCCACCGGCCCGGGCGAGCGGTTCCAGACCCGGACGGGGTGACCGGCCCGCAACAGGCTGGCGGCCATGCCCTGCCCCATCGCGCCGAGCCCCACGAATCCGACCGTCATCGCGGCCATCGCACACTCCCGTCGTCGCCCGGCGAACCGACCGGCCGGGCCGGAGAAGCCGGATCAGGTGGGCCGGATCAGGGTGGACCGGCCGGCCACGATCCATTCGTCCCGACTGTACGTCAGCACGTCAGCCCACCGGCTCCGCCGCGATCAGGCGCACGCACGCTCCGGCAGCCGGGCCCGGCCGGTCTCCAGCTCGGCGACGACCCGGTGGCGGAGCAGCTCGTACTGGGCCTGGAGCCGCCCCGGGCGCTGCGGGCGGGCGACCGGCCGACCGGGGCCGACCCGCTCGTCCGGGCCGAACTGCTCGCGGGTGAGGTCGATCTCGAAGCCGGTCGCGAACCGGTTCCACCAGTGCAGGTCCGTCCGGACGCCGCCGACGTGCACCTCGCCCATCATGAGCTCGCCGCCGAGCAGGTCGTGCAGCACCATCGCCGTCACCCCGCACTGACCACGGGCGGGATTGTCGGGACGCCAGTGGGCCAAGTCCTCGGGCGCACAGGTGTCGACACCCCAGGAGGAGCGGATCGCACGTTCGATGTCGTTGAGGGTCCACGCCGTCATAGCGGGAAGCCTGCCACGCCCCACTGACAGCGGCACAGGCTTTTCAATGGGCCACCCCGTGTTCTGCGCTGACCTTCTCGATCTTCACCCGTACGAGCAGCTCGCCGGGGACGCCGTTGCGGGCGCCGTACTGCTCGGCGAGTTCCTCGCCCATGTACCGGGCGGCGATCCGGGTGGCCCAGTCGCGCACCTCGGCCAGATCGTCGCCGAGCCGGGCGGTGCCCTGGACGAGGACGTAGGAGAACGGCGGCCGCTCGTCGTCCACGCAGATCATCACCCGGCCGTCCCGGGCCAGGGTGCGGCCCTTGACGGTGCCGGCGCCGGTGTTGAACAGGATCTCGTCGCCCTCCAGCAGGAACCAGACCGGCGCGACGTGCGGCCGGCCGTCCGCCCGGGTGGTGGCGATCTTCGCGGTACGGGTGCCGGCGGCGAGGAACGCACGCCATTCGGCCTCGGTCATGTGGGGCATGCGTTCATCCTGGCCGCTCCGGCGCTCCGGCGCAGCGGATACCGCAGACCCGCTGGGCCGGACGCGGGGCACCACCCGACGCGGGAACCACCGGGCACGGGGACGCCGGGTACGGGGACGCCGGTGCACCGGAGCGGTCGGGGGTCCGCTCCGGTGCACCGGCCGCCGCGGCGGGCGTCCTCCGCCCGCCGGGCCCTACTTGCCGAGCGCCGCGACACCCGCCTGGGCGAACTGCTCGTCCAGGTCGCCGCTGGGCGCGCCCGCGACGCCGATCGCCGCGACCGGTGCGCCCTTGGCCTGCACCGGGGCGCCGCCGGCCAGGAACAGCGTGCCCGGGATGTCCTTGAGGTTGGGCGCCTGCGCCAGGCGCTTGGCCAGCTCGGAGGTCGGCGCGTTCCAGGAGACGGCCGTGAACGCCTTGCGCTCGGCGGACTCCGGCGACTGCGGGCCGGCGCCGTCGCCCTTGAGCAGCACCCGGGTGATGCCGTCGCGGTCCACCACCGCGACCGAGACGTGCTGGCCGGCCTTGGTGGCCGCGTCCAGGGTGGCCTGGGCGGCCTTGGTGGCGGCCTCGATGGTCAGACCGGTCGTCTGGGTGAGGTTCTTGTTCTGGGTGTCGGCCTTCACCGCGGCGGGGACGGCGGGGGTCTCGGTGGTGTCGGCACTGGCCGAGACGGCGCCGACGGTGGCGGCGGCCAGCGCGGCGGCGGCGACGGTACCGGTCAGCACCCGGGTGCGCACGGAGGTCTTCTTCATGGTCAAGCTCCTCGTCGGATCGGTCGGGGGGCCACGGCCGGGATCAGGGGGCCAGGTCGGGCTCGACGGCTTCGGTACCGATCCTCCGGCCGCCGACCCCCCGGGCACATCGACGGTCCGGCGGCTGCCGGCGCGCATGATGGAGGACGGCCCCGTCAACCGATCGGCTGATGCGCGCCCCGGTCGGACGGGTCACCATCGAGGGATCGGCGCAGGTCAGCGCGGCGGGCCAGGAGTGTCGACAGCAGCGTGGAAGGAGCCGCCCCGTGCAGCAGGACCGTCCCGCCGGCGGCGAGCCGGACACCGGTGCCACCCACCCCGCCGCCGACCCCGCCGCCGACCCCGCCACCCGGGACGCCGCCCCCGACGCCGGCCTCCTCGCCGCCGACGGCCCGGACGCCGGCCGGCTCGCCGTCCTGCTCGACTCCGCCTTCCTGCTGCTGCTCGCCACCGCGCTCAGCCGCTACCTCAGCCACCACCCCGGCAACCCCCGCATCCCCTGGGTGATCGGTCTCGGCCTCGCCCTGGCCGTCACCCAGCCGGTCGGCTCCTGGCTGGCGCACCGCCGGCCGCCCGCCCCCGGGCGCCGGCGCAGGCTCTGGCCGCTGGCCCTGGTGGTCGCGCTCTGGGTGGTGCTGGTGCTGGTGGCGCCGAGCTTCTCCTGGTGCGCCGTCCCGCTGGTCTACACCGCCCTGCGCACCCTGCCCGCCCGGGCGGCGATCCCGCTGGTGGCCGCGCTCACCCTGCTGGTGGTGATCGGGGAGGTCCGGCTGCCGGGCGGGGTGGACGCCAACCTGGTGCTGCTGCCACCCGCGGTGGCGGCGCTGGCCACCGCCGTCTTCCTGTACATGGAACGGCAGGCCGAGCGGCAGCGGGCGCTGATCGCGGACCTCGTCCGCGCCCGGCGCGAACTCGCCGCCACCGAGCGGCGGGAGGGCACCCTGGCCGAGCGGGAGCGGCTGGCCATGGAGATCCACGACACCCTCGCGCAGGGGCTCTCCAGCCAGCAGATGCTGCTTCAGGCCGCCGACCGCACCTGGGAGGCCGATCCGGCGACGGCCCGTACCCACGTCCGCACCGCCGCCGAGGTGGCGGCCCGCAACCTCGCCGAGGCCCGCCGCTTCGTCCACGACCTCGCGCCCGCCGAACTCGCCGACGGCCGCACCCTGGACCAGGCGCTGCGCTCGCTCGCCGAGCGGGAGTCCGCCGAGAGCGGGTTGCCGGTCCGCTTCCATCTGGACGGCGCCCCGGTGCCGCTGCCCGCCGCCACCCAGTCGGCGCTGCTGCGGATCGCCCAGGGCGCGCTGGCCAACGTCCGGGAGCACGCCGGGGCCTCGGCCGCCGCACTGACCCTCTCCTTCCTCGGCGACCAGGCCGTGCTGGACATCGCCGACGACGGCCGGGGGTTCCACCCGGTCGGGCCCGGCGGCGCGGCCCCCGGCCCGGTGGGCGCCACCGGCGGCGGACGCGGTCACGGCCTGCCCGCGATGCGGGCCCGGCTGCGGCAGCTCGGTGGCACCCTGACCGTGGAGAGCTCCCCCGGCGAGGGCACCGTCGTCTCCGCCGCGATCCCGCTGGAGCCCCGCCGAGCCCCCTTGGAGTCCCGATGAGCACTGCCCCCGCGACGCCTCCGGTCCGGCTGCTGGTCTGCGACGACCACGCCGTCGTCCGGGCCGGCCTGCTGGCGCTGCTGGCCAGCGCCGGTGACATCGAGGTGGTGGGCGAGGCGAGCGACGGCGAGGAGGCGGTCGAGCTGGCCGCCCGGCTGGCGCCGCAGGTCGTGCTGATGGACCTCCAGCTCGGCGAGGGCATCGACGGTGTCGAGGCCACCCGGCGGATCACCGCCGCGCCCGGCGCACCGCACGTCCTGGTGCTCACCACCTACGACACCGACGCCGACATCACCCGGGCGATCGGTGCGGGCGCCACCGGCTACCTGCTGAAGGCCGAACGGCCGGAGGAGCTGTTCGCGGCGGTGCACGCGGCCGCGCGCGGCCGGACGGTGCTGTCGCCGCCGGTCGCCTCCCGGGTGATGGCGCAGATGCGCGCCCCCGTACCGCAGCTGACCGAGCGTGAGCAGGAGATCCTCGCCCAACTCGCGCAGGGGCTGGGCAACCGGGAGATCGCCCGGGCGCTGTTCATCAGCGAAGCCACGGTGAAGACCCATCTGGGCCGGATCTACGACAAGTTGGGGGTCGACACCCGGGCCGGCGCGGTGGCCGTGGCCAAGGAGCGCCGCCTGCTGCGCTGAGCGCCCGTCCGGTACCGCTCCGTACCGGACACATGCCCCCGGAGTGTCCGGTTCCGGGCTCGGCGGACGCCCGGCACCCGGTCCGCGTTCGGCCGAACGGGTGAGGCCGGACGAGCCCCGACCCCTCGTCCACGCTGCTCCGCCCTCCCCCGCGGGCCCTTCGAAGGCCGATCGGCACGTACACGGATCACCCTTGCGGGAGAAGGCCTTCCCGGCCCTCGATCGGTGACGCCCCCTCACCCGACCGGATGCACCCGAAGGCCCACTTCGGGAATGTGGATGTTTCGTGGACCTCGCTATTGACAAACCAACCACTCGGTTTGTTAGCGTGGAGATCAACGACGCCCCCGGTGGTGGGGCCTCGCCGGGGCCTGTGCGTCCCACCCTCGCCGGAGGGTGGCTGCCAGGGGGGTGCGGCGAGGGGCCGGGGAGTCGGGGGGTACGGCGCGCCGATGCCGTGTGCTGGGAAGGCGGGGGGGGCGTGCGGGGGGGGACGCGACCCGCCGCCCCGGGGCCCCCACGCAAAACCCCCGGTAGACGCCGCGGCCCCCCCCCCGCCCCCCCCGCCACC
>NZ_JBHVWC010000042.1:51687-94298 GCF_042882445.1 Kitasatospora sp. NPDC058218
AGTCCGGGGGGACTCGCTCCGCGCCTCCTCGACGCCTCACCTCAACGCCCGGTCTCGACGCGGCGCCACCGCCCGCGCCGCCGGCGCCACCCGCGTCAGACCATCGCGCTCCAGAACGGGCAGCAGACCTCCGGCAGCGGCCTCGTCCCGCCTGCGGCGAACGGGACTTCGGGCCCGCCGCGAGCACCGTCCACCCACTCCGAGCGGGCCACCCCCGGCGAGGTCGCCGTCAGCCGGGCCTCCCCCAGCGCGCCGAACTCCAGCGCGAGCCGGTAGCCGTCCGACGTGGTCGCGGCGACCCCGGGCAGGTCGCGACAGGCGTTCACCGAGGTGATGGTCCAGCCCCGCAGCCGCCACCCCGCCTCCACCACGGCCGGCAACTCCCCCCGCCGGGCGGCCGAGATGATCGTGACGATGTCCCGGCCGCGACCGACGTACCACTGGACGCCACCGTCGGCCGGGCCCGAGCCGGGCGCCGGCAGTCGCGCCCCCGCACAGGGCGGCGCGTGCCGCCAGGACAGCGCCGGCCGGACGGCGTCCAGCGTCTCCCGCAGCAGGTGCTCGCAACGCTCGGCGGCGACGGCCTGGTCCACCACCGCCCGCGCGGGCGGCGCGGGGGATCCGACCGGCTCCGGCCGCAGGGGCCCGGCCGGGATCTCGACGTTCACTTCGGCTCCACCAGACTGCACCGGGCCCTCCGCACTTCTCCCGGGGTTCAACCCGGGAAGGGATTCCGTCACTGCGTGGACGGCGCGCCGGAGCGCCACAGTTCCACGCCCCGTGCCGCGCGCCGCGCTTCCACGCACCACGTCGCACGGCGCAGCGCCGCACGAAGCCGCGCGCACCGCACCGCACCGCACACACCCCAAGAGTAAACTGCACCGAGTAGTGCAATCCACGCCGCGAAGGAGAGACCCCCGATGACCGCAGGGACGCCAGGAACACCGGGGAGCGCGGCGGCCGCCGCGGGCTCGCGCCGGATGCCGGAGAAGCGCCGGGCCATCGCCCGCGCGGCGAGCACGGTCTTCGGCCGCGAGGGCTACACCCGGGCCAGCGTGGACACCATCGCCGCCGAGGCCGGGGTCTCCAAGCGCACCATCTACAACCACTTCGGCGACAAGGAGAAGCTGTTCCTGTCCGTCGCCCTGGAGACGGCCGGCGAACTGACCGAGGTCATCGCCCGGTTGGCCGACCGGCACCTGCACAAGATCGTCGACCTGGAGGCCGACCTCACCGCCTTCGCGGTCGACCGCGCCCGGGCCGTCCTCGCCGCCGGCGACCACTACGCACTCGGCCGCACGATCCGCGCCGAAGCCGGCAACATCCCGCCCGAGGTGCTCGACGCCTGGCTGGACGCCGGCCCGCTCGCCTCCCAGCGCGACCTCACCGCACACTTCGGCCGCCTCGCCGGGCTGGGGCTGCTGCGGATCGAGGATCCGGAGCTCGCCGCCACCCAGTTCACCCTGCTCACCTTCAGCGGCGCCGCCGACCGCACCTTCTTCGGCGCGGTCCACGTCCCCGAGGCCGAGCTGCTGCCCGGCATCACCGCCGGGGTCCGCGCCTTCCTGCGCCTCTACGGCAGCTGATCCGACCGCCGATCCGACCGCTCCCGCGAGGGCCGGCCCGACTCCGGGGCCGGCCCTCGCCGCATGCCCGGCCACCACCGCGCAAGGGCCCGTGCAGCTGAACGCCCGGGACCCACACCCTCGCGCCGCGCGTCGCCGCACCCTCGCAAGCCTCAAAATGCACTGCACGGTGTAGTTGCCTCTATCGCCTACACCGTGTAGTTTACTTTCTGTCGGAAGGAGCCACCGCCCCGACCGCGAAGCGACCCGAGCCCCACCCGCCGAAGGGACCCAGCCATGCCCACCATCACCGTCGACACCGCCCGCATCCCCTACCGCGTCGTCGGCGAGGGCCCCGAGACCCTCGTCCTCGTCCACGGCACCGGGCCCGGCTCCGCCATGTGGGACCACCTGCTGGACGGCTTCACCGACCGCTACACCGTGCTGCTCCCCGAGCTGTCCGGCAGCGAGTCCGCCGAGGACGACGGCGGCGAGCTGACCGTCGAGGCCCTCGCCGCACAGGTCAACGCCGTCATCGACGACGCCGGCCGCGGCCCGGTCGACGTCGTCGGCTTCTCGCTCGGCGCGGTCGTCGCCACCGCCGCCGCGGCCCGCCGGCCGGAGCAGGTGCGCCGTCTGGTCGCCGCCGCGGGCTGGATCAACGCGGACGACGAGTACCTGCGCAACATGATGACCGTCTGGCTCGCCATCGCCGGCGACACCGCCGCCTTCGGCCGCTACGCCACCCTCACCGCGTTCAGCCGCGGCTTCCTCAACGGGATCGGGCGCGAGGGCGTCGAGGCCAACGCCGCGTTCATGCGGCCGACCCCCGGCACGCTGCGCCACATCGGCCTCAACCTGAACCTCGACATCACGGAGCTGCTCCCCCGCGTCCAGGCCCCGACCCTGGTGATCGGCTGCAGCCAGGACGCCACCATCCCGGTGGAGAACGCCCGCCGGCTGCACTCGGCCATCGCCGGCAGCGAGTACACCGAGTTCGACACCGGCCACGTCGTGGTCTTCGAACAGTCCGAGGCCTTCACCGCAAAGGTCCGCACCTTCCTCGCGGCCGCCTGACCGGCGGGTGACCCGCCCCGTCTCCACCGCCACCGTCACCGCCACGGCGTCCGATCCGCACCGCCGTCGGGACGGGGGTCGGAGCACACTCCGCCCCCGTCCGCAAGGTCCGTGACAGAACGTCCGATTATCGATCCTGCCGGGAACACGAATTGACCGTCCGTCAGTTCACGGAGAAGGCGGGCCCCGGCCCGCACCAGCCACTCCCGACCAGCTCGAAGAACGACCAGGAGACGATCGTGCGCATACTCTTCACCGGCCCGGCCGCGCCCAGCCACCTGTTCCCGATGGTGCCGACCGCGCAGGCCCTGCGGGCCGCCGGGCACGAGATCCTGTTCGCCAGCCCGAAGCCCATGGACCAGCTCCGGGCGGCCGGCTTCCCGATCGCCGAGATCGGCGACGGCCGGCCCCTGCGGGAGGCGTTCGCGGAGGCCACCGGCGACACGCGGTACTCCAGGCCGGACCTGGACCAGGACGAGATCCTCGACCTGGCCGCCGTGGCCTTCGCCTACGCCTCCCGTTCCACCGTGGACGACCTGCTCGCCGTCGCCGACGCGTGGGAGCCCGACCTGCTGGTCCACGACTCCTGCCTGGCCTCCGCCCAGCTGGTCGCGGCCAAGCTCAAGATCCCGGCGGCGCTCCAGAACTTCGGCTTCACCTCCGGCCTCGACCTGGCCGCCCGGCTGGCCACCCACTTCACCGACGTCTACGAGGCGCACGGCGTGGCCGGCCCGGCCGACACCACCCCGCTGGACATCGTCCCGGCCTCGCTCGGCGGCGACGGGGGCGGCCTGCGGATGCGCTACCTCCCCTACAACGGGGGCGGTGTCGTTCCCGGCGACCTGCTGCGCCGGGGCACCCGGCCGCGGGTCGCGGTCACCCTGGGCACCGTGGTCGCCGACATGGACGGCGTCCACGCGATCACCCGCCTGATCGAGTCGGCCGCCTCGGTCGACGCCGAGTTCCTGCTCGCCGTCGGCGGCGCCGACCTCACCCACCTCGGCCCCCTGCCGGCCAACGTCCGGCCGCTGCCGTGGGTCCCGCTGGCGGAGCTGCTGCGGGTCTGCGACGCGGCGGTCCACCACGGTGGTTCCGGCAGCACGCTCACCGCCCTGCAGGCCGGCCTGCCCCAGCTCCTCCTCCCCCAGGGTGCCGACAACTTCGCCGTCGCCGACATCCTCACCGCCAGCGGCGCCGCCCTGCGCTCGGCCTCCGACGACGTGGACACCCCGCTGCTCACCCGTCTCGTCACCGACCCGGCGCTCCGCGACGCCGCCGCCCGCCTCCGGGCCGACAACGACGCGCTCCCCACCCCCGCCGCCCTCGTCCCGGCCATCGAGGCCCTCGCCACCGGCCCGCGCTGAGCCACGCCGACCCGCGCCGACTCACGCCGGTCCACGCCCGGGCCGCCCGGGGAACACCAAAGCCGCAGGTCGGATGACCTGCGGCTTTGCCGTGCCGGGGCGCCCGCTCAGGACGCCCGCTCCCGGCTGCGCAGCGCGGCGCGGGCCGGCAGCCAGGTGCCCACGGCGGCGAGCGCGGCACCGCCGGCGAGCACGAGCGCGAGCTCGCCGATCGGCACGGCGACCGGGGCGGTGCCCCGGGTGATGCCCTGGGCGTAGGTGGTGAGCACCGCGAACGCGATCCCGAGGCCGAGCACCGTGGCGATCGCGACGGAGGTCGCGGTCTCCCAGCCGAGCATCCGGCGGACCTGGCGGCGGGTGGTGCCGATCAGCCGCAGGGCGGTGAACTCCTGGCGGCGGTCGGTGATGCTCATGGCGAGGGTGTTGAGGACGGCGATGGCGACGAAGGCGATGATCAGGCCGAGGGTGACGTAACCGATCTGGGCGCTCGTCCGGTTGCCCGCGGACTGCGCGGCGGCACGGTCCAGGACGCCGATGCCCGGCTCGGCCCGCAGCGCGGCGGCCAGCGCCTGCCGGGCGACGCCCTCGCCCCGGACGAGCAGGTTGTCGTCGAGGGGGACGTCGACGTGCGCGGCGACCAGGCCGTGCGCCAGGGTCAGGTCCCCGAAGCCCAGGCCCCGGGCGTACAGGGCGACGACCGTGACCTCGGCCGGGGTGCCGTCGGCGAGGGTGAGCCGGATCCGCTGGCCGAGCCGGTAGCCCAGCCCGTCCGCGGCCGCCGCCGTACCGTCCGCCAGCGCGGCGATGTCGCCCGCGGTCACGCCCAGGTCGAGGGTGTCGGTCAGCCCTTCGGGCGTGACCGCCTGCACGCTGCGCTTGGTCAGGCCGTCCCGGACCTGGGTGTGCAGCACCCGGGTCACGGTCCGCACCCCGGGGACGGCGGCGACCGACGCGGCGGCGGAGGCGGGCACCCGCGGCCCGACCACGAAGTCGGCGACGCTCCCCCGGTCGCGCTGCTCCCCCGCGGCGCCGTCGACGGTGGTCTGGGTGAACAGGATGGTGCAGGCCATCGCGACCAGCAGGGTCAGCGGGGTGACCACCGAGGCCAGCCGGTGCGCCGCGGCCCGCAGGTTGTGGGCGGCGAGGTAGCCGCCGACCCGGGAGACCCGCAGCGGCAGGCCCAGCACCGCGACACCGGCCCGGACGACCAGCGGACCGAGCAGGGACAGCGCCGTGCACCACAGCAGGACGGCGATGAAGCAGACCGGGGTGGAGGCCTGGTCCGAGTGCAAGGCGGTGAGCAGGGCGGTGAGGACGACGGCGCCGACGGTGGCCAGGACGCCGAAGACGATCCGGGCCCAGCCCAGGTGCGGCGGCTTGAGCTCGGCCTCGCCGAGGGCCTCCACCGGCTTGATGGCGGTGGCCCGCCGGGCCGAGATCCGGGCGGCGCCCCAGCCGGCCAGCAGGGTGGCGCCGGCGGCGGCGATCACGGGGAACGGGGAGAGGACGACGGGGAGGTTCGCCGGGATCACGTCCAGCGCGACGAACCGGTCGCGGAGCCAGCCGCCCAGCGGCAGCCCCGCGGCGGCGCCGAGGACTCCGGCGGCCAGGCCCACGGCGAGCGCCTCGCTGCCGATCATCTTCCGGACCTGACGTCCGGTCGCGGCGACGGCGCGCAGCACCGCGATCTCACGCTGGCGCTGCTGGATCGACAGGCCGAAGGTGCCGACGACGACCAGCAGGGCGACGAGCAGGGAGGTGCCGGCCAGGACGGCGCCCATGCTGACCAGGCGCACCCGGGCGTTGGCGGCGTCGGGGAACTCCACCGGTCCGCGGTCGTCGCCGGTGCGGACGACGGCGGCGGGGGCGGCCGGGGTGGCCGGGGTGCTCCGGAGCAGCGCCTCGACATCGGCGGCGGCCGAGGGCGCGGCCGGGAACACGCCGATCGCGCTGACCAGGCCGTCGTGGCCGGCGAGCTGCCGGGCCCGCTCGGGGGCGAAGTACACCGCGGCCTGGCTGGCGAAGCCCTGGGCGGTGACGCCGACGACGCGGACGGCCTGCGTCCCCGTGGCGGTGCGGGCCTGCGCGGTGGAGCCGACGGACAGGTGGGCCCGGGCGGCCGTGGCCGCGTCCAGCACGACCTCGTCGGCGGCCGACGGCGCGTTCCCGGAGGCCAGGGTCACGCCGGCCAGCGGCGCGGACTCCCATCCGTGGCCCCAGGACTCGCTCGTGGGGCCACCGGGCAGCAGCACCGGGAAGGTCACCTCGGTGCTGACGGCCCGCACCGAGGGCAGCGCCCCGATGCGCTCGGCGAGTGCGGCCGGCACCCAGGCGTGGTCGGCGATCGGCTTGGCCTTCTCCTTGACCTTGCCCTTGCCCTTGTTCTCGACGTGGTGGACGTTCTGGTCCCCGGCGACCACGATCGGCGCGGCCGCGTACCGCTCGGGCTGGACGCTGCCGAGCAGCCCCGTGGCCAGCAGCGTCCCGCAGCCGCAGACCAGCGCGGCGGCGCAGAACAGGGCGACGAAGGCACCGGCGAAGCCGGCCTTGCGGTACCGGAGCGTGGCGAGGGCGAAGCTGAGCATCATCGGTTCCACGCTCCCAGGCGGATCATGCGGTCGGCGACCTTGGCGGCGGTCGGCGCGGACATCGTGTCGGCGACCCGGCCGTCGGCCAGGAACAGCACGTCGTCGGCGTAGGACGCGGCGACCGGGTCGTGGGTGACCATGACGATGGTCTGGCCGAACTCGTCGACGGTCTGCCGGAGCAGGGTCAGGACCTCGCGGGCGGTCATGGTGTCCAGCGCGCCGGTCGGCTCGTCGGCGAAGAGCACCTCGGGGTCCGAGATCAGGGCGCGGGCGATGGCGACGCGCTGCTGCTGGCCGCCGGACAGCTGCCCCGGGCGGTGTCCGGTCCGCTCCTGCAGCCCCACCCGCCCGACGAGTTCGGCCAGCCGCGCGCCGTCGGCCCGGCGGCCGGCCAGACGCAGCGGCAGCGTGATGTTCCGCTCGACGGTCAGCGACGGGATGAGGTTGAAGGACTGGAACACGAACCCCGCCCGCTCCCGGCGCAGTTCGGTCAGCTTGGTCTCACTGAGCCGCGACAGGTCGGTGTCCCCCAGGCGGACCGTCCCGGAGGTCGGGCGGTCCAGTCCGGCCGCGCAGTGCAGGAAGGTGCTCTTGCCCGAACCGGAGGGGCCCATCACCGCGGTGAAGCCGCCCTTGGGCAGCCGCACCGTCACCTCGCGCAGTGCGGCGACGGCGCCCCGCCCCTTGCCGTAGACCTTGCTCACGGCTTCCAAACTGATCGCTTCGCTCATGCCTCCAGCCTGCCGAGCCGTGAACTCCCGGGACAGGGAGCGGATCACGAGCCGACCGTGACATCGTCACGGGTAGGGTCGTCGCATGATCAGACTCCTGCTGGCGGAGGACCAACACGTGGTGCGCAGCGCGCTGGTGGCGCTGCTGGAGCTGGAGCCCGACCTGGAGGTCGTCGCCCAGGCCGGCTCGGCCGACGACGTGGTGCCGCGCGCCATGGTCGTCACACCCGACGTGGCGGTGCTCGACATCGAGATGCCCGGGCGTACCGACGGCCTCCAGGCGGCGGCGGCACTGAAGGAGAAGGTGCCGAACTGCCGGACCCTGATGCTCACTTCGAACGGACGGCCCGGGCTGCTCCGCCGGGCCCTGGAGGCGAAGGTCGACGGCTTCCTGCTGAAGACCGCTCCGCCGGAGGAGCTCGTGGCGGCGATCCGGCAGGTGGCCGGCGGCGGCCGGGTGCTGGACCGGGGCCTCGCCGTCGCGGCGTGGGACCTCGCGGACAACCCGCTGACACCGCGTGAGAACGGCGTGCTGCGGGAGCTGGCCGAGGGCGCCGAACCGCCGGAGATCGCGGCGCGGCTGCACCTGTCGACGGGGACCGTCCGCAACGTGCTGACCGCGGTCGTCGGCAAGCTCAACGCCCGGAACCGGACGGACGCGGTGCGCATCGCGCGCGAGGCGGGCTGGCTGTAACCGGCGTTACCGCTCCCGTGGCCCCCAGGGCCTCAGGGCCTCAGCCCGCCGGCACCTCGGCCCGCAGCAGGTACCAGCCGTCGTCCGGACCGGCCGCCAGGGTCCCGCCGATGGCGGTGAGCCGGACGGTCAGGCCGCCGATCCCGGAGCCGGGCGCCCGGACCCCGTCCGGCACCCCGTCGTTCTCCACCTCCAGCCGCACCGAGTCCTCGTCCACCGAGGTGGCGATGCGCGCGTGGCGGGCGCAGCTGTGCCGCAGGATGTTGGTGACGGCCTCCCGGAGCACCACGCTCAGCACGGCCCCCGCCGCCGCCGGCACCGGTACGTCGTCGACCTCCACCTTGATCGCGGCCGCCTCCAACACCGCCGTCGCCGAAGCCAGTTCAGCCTCGAACGACAACCGGGGGCCGCCGCCGACCACCGTCCGCAGCTCGCTCTCCCCGCGCTCGGCCAGCCGCACGATGTCCCGCAGCTCGGCCCGGCCGCGGCCGGGGTCGGTGGCCGCCAGACGCCGGGCGAGTTCGGCCTTGAGCAGGATCGCGGTCAGTCCGTGGCCGAGCAGGTCGTGCAGGTCGCGGGCGGCGCGCAGACGCTCGGTCACCACCGCGGCACGGGCCAGGCCGGCCCCCGCCCGTTGCAGCTCCCGCACCAGACGGACCAGCCGCAGCACCCCGTAGACGACGACGCAGGTGATCAGTGCGTCGACGGCGGCGAGCAGCGCGGGCACCACGCCGCCGCCGGTGATCACGCCACCGGCCACCGCCGCCGCGGCGGCGAACGCCAGGCCGGCCCGCAACGGCAGGGCGATCAGCAGCGAGCCGGCGAGGATGCCGACCGCGCCGATCCAGTTCCGCCCGAACCAGGGCAACGGAACGAGCGCGAGGGCCGCCGAGGCGAGCAGGACGAGGCGGGCGCGGCGCGGCGATTCCTGGGTCGCGAAGCGGATCTGGAGCCCGCAGAACACCAGCAGACACGGCACGCCGAGGCCGAGCAGGGGCACCGGCACGAGCAGCACGGCCTTGACGCAGAAGGTGCCGAGGACGAGGAAGTACAGGCCGAGCACGGTCCGCAGCTCGGGCGGATCGGCGGCCGCCGCCGGCGCGGGGGTGGCCGCCACCGCCGCCTCGACGGCGAAGCGACCGTCCGGCTCCAGACCGGCCGTCAGCCGCCCGCCGACGGCGCGGACCCGGTCGGCGAGGCCGTCGAGGACGTCGGCGCCGAGCGCGGCCGTCGGCACGCCGTCGCTGACCACCCGCAGCACCACCTGCCCGGCCCGCTCGCCGGTGACGATCTCGCACCGGCGCGCGTCGCCGACCCGCACCACCGCGGTGACCGCCTCGCGCAGCACCGTCGCCAGGACCGTCCCGGCCGGTCCGAGCGGCTCCGAGTGCCCGACCCGAAGGTCGGCGGCGATGCCCGCGGACGTCAGCAGGGCCCGGGCACTGGCCGCCTCGGGAGCCAGCGACAGGCTGCGCAACTCGGCCGCCGTCGCCCGGGTCGCCGCCAGGGTCCGGCGCGCCGCGGCGAGGAGGTCGTCCAGGACCGTCGGGTCGTCCCGCAGCGCCAGGCCGTGGACCTCCGCCAGCCCGTCGGCGAGGTCGGTCTCCAGGCCGGCCGCGATCCGCAGCCGCTCGGCGGTGACGGCGGAGGCCGCCAGCGTGAGCCGGGCGGCGTGCGCCCGCGTCGCGAACAGCGCCAGCGTGGTGACGGCGTACAGCATGATGCCGCCGATCGCCACGATGAGCGTCATGTCGACGGTGTCCCGCACGCTGCCCGAGCGCGTCAGCTCGACCAGCGCCGCGGAGCCGCCGAACAACAGCAGCAGGATCCACCGGCGTTCGAGCAGCAGCGAGGCGGCCGGGAGGCAGAGCAGACCGATCGAGACCCCGAGCGGCGCGACCGCGAGACAGCCGACGGCCAGTTCGACCGCCGTCCAGGCCACCGGCGGCGCCACCGGGACGAGCCGCCGCAGCGCCGGCGTGCTGTGCCGGAGCTGCACCACCACCAGCGCGAGACAGGCCACCGCGACGGCGAGGCCGGCCGCCGGCTCCGCCGGGACGCGCGCCAGCCCCTTCAGCAGGTGCACCGAGGCCACGGCGACGGCGGCCGCGACGACCAACGCGTGCGACAGCCGCGACGCGACGTCCTTGCCCGGTGCCCCCTCCACCCGGGCATGGTACGCGCAGGACGATCAAGGAGGAACGCCCCTCGGGCCCGGCCGGCACGCCCCGGACCGCCGACCGCCGTCCACGTCTCCTACCGGTGCGCCGGCGGCGCGGAGAGGCCGTCGAGCTCGCGGGCGAGCCGGGCCCCCTCGCGCGTCATGATCTCCGGGTCGCGCAGCGCGTTGGCGAGCAGCGACATGCCCTGGTAGGCGCCGACGAGCGCCAGTGCGTACCCCTCGGGGTCGGCCACGCCCAGCTGCCGGTACTGCTGCTCCACCCAGTCCAGCAGCTGGCGGATGACCTGCCCCGCCGCGAGGTCGAGCCCGCCCTCGGCCCGCTTGTCGAGCTCGACGGCCAGGGTGCCGGTGGGGCAGCCGAAGCGGGCCGCGGTGTCGCGCTGACCGACCCACGTGGCGACCAGGCTCTTGAGGCGTTCGCGCGGGTCGGGGAGCTGGTCGAGCCGGTGGGTCAGGGCCGCCAGGTATCCGGAGTGCTCGGCGAGCGCGGCTTCGACCAGCTCGTCCTTGGTCTTGAAGTAGTAGTACACGTTGCCCGCCGGGACGTCGGCGGCGCGGGCGATGTCAGCGATGGTCGTGCGCTCCACGCCCTGCTCGTGCAGGACCCGGGCGGTGGCGGCCGTCAGACGCTGCCGCTTGTCGGCGGCTGCCGCGCGAGGCGGCCGGGAATCCTTTGAGTCAGTCACCCGACTAACTATAGACAACCCACCGCCCCACCGTGCTAGCGTCTCTTCCGACGGAATAAGTCAGTCAACTAACTCAGATGAAGACGAACCGAGGAGATCGACATGATCGTCGTGACGGGTGCGACCGGGAACGTCGGACGGGCGCTGGTGCGCATGCTCACCGAGGCGCAGCTGCCGGTGACGGCCGTGGCGCGGCACATCACCGACGCCGACGTGCCGCCGGGGGTGCGGGCGGTGGCCGCCGACCTGGCCGAGCCGGCCGGCCTGCGGGACGCCTTCGACGGCGCGCGGGCGCTGTTCCTGCTGGTGGCCGGCGAGGACCCGGACGGCATCCTGGCGGCGGCACGGGCCGCCGGCGTCGGCCAGGTGGTGCTGCTCTCCTCGCAGGGCGCCGGCACCCGACCGCAGGCGTACCGGCACCCGGGCCTGTTCGAGGCGGCCGTGCGGACGTCCGGTCTCGACTGGACCGTCCTGCGCTCGGGCGGGATGACGACCAACGCCTTCGCCTGGGCGGAGTCGATCCGCACCCGGCGGGCGGCCGATGCGCCGTTCGGTGACGTCGGCCTGCCCTTCGTCGACCCCGAGGACGTGGCCGCGGTCGCCGCCGCCGTCCTGCGGGACCAGGGCGCCCACCTCGGCGCCACCTACACCCTGACCGGGCCCGCCCCGACCACCCCGCGCGAGCGGGCGGCGGCGATCGCGGCGGCGCTGGGCGAGCCCGTGCACTTCACCGAGCAGACCCGCGCGCAGGCGCACGAGCAGATGGCGCGGTTCATGCCGCTGCCCGTCGTCGAGGGCACCCTGGCCATCCTGGGCGAGCCGACCGAGGACGAGCAGCGGGTGAGCCCCGACGTCGAGCGCGTCCTGGGCCGGGCGCCGGGCAGCTTCGGCAGCTGGGCCGAACGCAACGCCCCGGCCTTCCGGTGAGCACGACGGTCGATCACATCTCCCGACTCGCCCCCACCGAAGGACCGGAATCATGGCTGTTCAGAACATCCTCGACTCGACCATGCACCACCGGGAGTCCGGCACCGGCACGCCGATCGTCTTCCTGCACGGCAACCCGACCTCGTCCCACCTGTGGCGCGAGGTCATGCCGGCCGTCGGCGCCGGGCGGCTGCTGGCCCCCGACCTCATCGGCATGGGCGAGTCGGGCAAACCCGCGATCGACTACACGTTCGCCGACCACGCCCGCTACCTGGACGCCTGGTTCGACGCGCTCGACCTGCGGGACGTCGTCCTGGTCGGGCACGACTGGGGTGGCGCCCTCGCCTTCGACTGGGCCGCGCGCCACCCGGCCCGGGTCCGCGGCATCGCCTTCACCGAGACCATCGTGAAGCCGATGAGCTGGGAGGAGTTCCCCGAGGGCGGCCGGGAGCTGTTCCGGGCGATCAAGACCGACGGCGTCGGCGAGACGATGATCCTCGACGACAACGCCTTCATCGAGCAGGGCCTGCCCGGCACCAGCGCCACCGCGCTCACCGAGGGCGACCTCGACGTCTACCGCAAGCCGTACCCGACCCGGGAGAGCCGGAAGCCGCTGCTGCAGTGGCCGCGCTCGATGCCGCTGGGCGGCGAGCCCGCCGAGGTGGTGGCCAGGATCGAGGCCTACGACCGGTGGCTGGCGACCAGCCCGGAGGTGCCAAAACTGCTGCTCACCTTCGAGCCCGGACCGGGGGCGATGATGCACGAGGGCATCGTCGCGTGGTGCGCGGCGAACATCGCCGCCCTGGAGATCGAGCACTCACCGGCCGTCGCCGGCCACCACACGCCGGAGGACCAGCCGCTGCTCATCGCCACGGCCGTCTCGGCCTGGGCCGACCGCTTCGGCCTTCGCCACCCGTAGCACCCGCCCGCCGTACCCGACCGTCGATCCGCCGCATGCGCAGGGACGTTGACGACCTTTGGGAGACCACCGCCCACGACCCGGGCCGGCGCCCTCGACCACCGTCGCCCATCGCCCCTGGCGCGACAGTCGCGCGGAGCCCAGGACCGGTCCGGACAACAAGAAAGCCCCAGGCCGTTGACCTGGGGCTTTACCTCTGGAGCGGGCGACGAGAATCGAACTCGCGCTATAAGCTTGGGAAGCTCATGTTCTACCATTAAACTACGCCCGCCTGATGAGCCGTCAGAGACCGCTCGATCTGCCCTCACTGTACCCCATGCGTGACGCCCGTTGCACAGGTGACCCGGGGTCGTGGCGGAGCCGCCCGGGACGGGGGCGGAGGCGTACTGTGTGGGCCGCGTGAGAGTGCTCCGGCGGGTGGGTTTCGGGGCGGCGAGCCATGCTGTGGAATGTCCGGAACATCCCCTAATGTGACGCTGTCCCGAGGGCTCCGCCGTTCGGGGTGCGATGAGTACGGGTGAGTACCGGGGTAAGGATGGGAAGGGGACCGATGGAGCAGCGCGCCGTCGTTCGTTGTGCCGAGGGGCACCTGTTCAGCACCACCACGTTCCCGATGCAGAACCTCGGGCCGGGCCGGTTGGGGCCCGGGCGGCTGATCCGCTGTCCGCAGTGCGGACGGATGCGCAGTTCGGTGCTGGCCGACGTACGGGAGCTGTCCGCGCCGCAACTGGCCCGGGCGATGCGGCTGGAGGCCGCGGAGTTCCTGGCCTGACGGCGGGCACGAGGACGGAACGGGCCCCGGGCGATTCGTCCGGGGCCCTGTCGTGCACGTAACCTCGAAGCGTGCTGCTCTCTGACAAGGACATTCGGGCCGAGATCGACAAGGGCCGGGTCACGATCGACCCGTTCGACCCTGCGATGATCCAGCCTTCCAGTATCGACGTGCGGCTGGACCGCTTCTTCCGGGTGTTCGAGAACCACCGGTACCCGCACATCGACCCCTCCGAGGAGCAGCCGGACCTGACCCGGCTGGTCGAGCCGGAGGGCGACGACGCGTTCATCCTGCACCCGGGCGAGTTCGTGCTGGCGTCGACCTACGAGGTCATCACGCTGCCGGACGACGTCGCCTCGCGGCTGGAGGGCAAGTCCAGCCTGGGTCGGCTCGGCCTGCTGACGCACTCCACGGCCGGCTTCATCGACCCCGGCTTCAGCGGTCACGTCACGCTGGAGCTGTCGAACGTCGCGACGCTGCCGATCAAGCTCTACCCGGGGATGAAGATCGGGCAGCTCTGCCTGTTCCGGCTCTCCTCGCCGTCCGAGCACCCCTACGGCTCGGCGCGGTACGGCTCGCGCTACCAGGGCCAGCGCGGCCCGACGCCGTCCCGCTCGTTCCTGAACTTCCACCGCACCGAGGTCTGAGCAGAGCGGACGCAGCACGCGGCACGCACGGCGGGCGGCCACCCCTGGAGCGAGGGGTGGCCGCCCGCGGCGTTGTCAGCGGTGTTCAGGCGCGCTCGGGGCGGGTGACGGCGACGAGTTCGCTGCCGTCCTCGGAGAGCCGCAGCTCGGTGCGGAGCCCGGCCAGCTCGCCCAGGTGGTGCAGGTGGGTGCCGCCGCAGGAGATCTGCGCGGGCCCCTCGGGCAGCTCGCAGTGCCACTGGCGGCGGGCGGTGAGCTCGGGACCGGGGACGTCGATGCGGACCGGGGCGTCGGCGGCGACCCAGGCGGCCAGCTGCCGGTTGACCGCCTCGGTGAGGGCGGGCAGGGCGTCGGCGAGGGCCGGGAGGTCCTCGGTGGCCTCGGCGGTGAAGCCCTTCTTGCGCAGCGACTTGCCGAGCCGGTAGGTGTCGGTGCTCGCCTCGGTGTCCATCACGGAGGTGGCCATCGCGAGGCTGTCGAAGTCCGGGTTGCCGAAGGCGTCCGAGCGGCCCGGGTCCTTGCGCCAGCGCGGTGCGAGGGCCGCGTTCAGGGCGAGGGCGAGCAGGTGGCAGCCGCTGTGCGAGGCGCTGAGCGCGGCGCGCCGGCCGGGGTCGACGGCGAGGGTCGCGGCCTTGCCGGCGAGGTCGCCCGGGTCCCCCTCGACCACGTGCAGGACCAGCCAGGACCACTCCTCGTCGCCGCGGCGGACCGGGATGTCGGCGCCGACCAGCGGCGCGCCCCCGTCCGGGCCCACCGCTCCGGTCAGGCAGTCGACGACGGCCAGTTCGGTGCCGTCCACGGTGAGGGTGCCGAGGTCGGCCGGCTGGTCGGGCCAGGTGTGGTCGAGCGGGTGGAACGGCGTCGCCTCCGTGACGACCGCGTGGCGGCCGCCGTCCAGCGGGTGCACCGCGAGCACCGGGGACTCGCCGGTCACCGCCCCGGCCGGGAAGCTGACGTGGGTGGTGGGGAGGGTCATGCCTGGCTCCGTGCGCGTGAGGGTGGTGGAAGCGGAACGGGCCCCGCAGGCGGGGCCCGTCGACCATTCTCCCCCGGGCCGCCGACGGGCCGCCCACGGTTCGCTCAGCCCAGGGTGGGCAGTTTGATCAGCACCAGCAGCGCCAGGAGCTGCAGCGCGGCGGCACCGGCGGCCTTGCCCCACGGCAGGTCGTGCACCCGGCGGACCATCGTGGTCAGCAGCACGGCGCAGAGCAGCCAGGTGGCCCAGCCGACGACCTGGACGACGATGTTGTCGGACGGCAGCACCAGCGCCAGCAGCAGCCGGGGCGCGTCCGTCGTCCAGCCGATCAGCACCGCCAGGCCGACCGTCGACTTCCACGGGCCGTCCCCGCCGAACTGGCGGGCCAGCGCGTACGTCACCGCACCGAGGGTGGCGCCGGCCACGGTGAAGCCGATCGCGGCGACGACCATGGCGGTGAGCGCGCTGGTGAAGGTCGAGTTGACCACGTCGTCGTGGGTCAGGCCGATGCCGAGCACGGCCAGCGCGCCGTACAGCAGCGAGACGGTGAGCGCGGGCAGCCAGACCTGGTGGTCGCGGACGCGGTCGAAGGTCGCGGTCGGACTGCGGAAGATCCCGGTCAGCAGCTCGCGCCAGCGCGGGCGCGGGCCGGTGGTGTGCGGGGCGGCCTGGCCGCCGGCCCGGTACACCGCGACGTTGTCCTCGTGGTGACCGTCCTGGCCGTACCCCGGCTCCTGGCCGTAGCCCTGGCCCTGGTCGTAGCCGTGGCCCTGGTCGTAGTCCTGCTGGTAGCCCTGGTCGTAGCCGCCCTGCGGGTACGGCTGCTGCCCGTACTGCGCCGGGTACCCCTGCTGCGGGTACGGCTCGCCCGCGTACGGGTCGGTGCCGGTCGGGAAGGCCCGGGTGTGGCCGGGCTGGTCGGCGGCGTACGGGTCGTACCCGCCGGGACCGCCGGGACCGCCCGCGGGGGCGCCACCGTGACCGCCCGCGGGAGCGCCGCCCGGCGCCCCCGGGTGCGGAGCCGTCCCCCGGTGCGGAGCCGTGAAGTACTCCGGACCGTCCGCCTGCCCGTACCCCCCGGGCGCCCCCGCCGAGGGGGGAGGAGCCGACCACCCGCCGCGGGGGTCGGCGCCCTGACCGCTGTCGTATCGATTACCAGCCACGCTCCGAAGGTACCCGTCCGGCCGACTCCGCGTCGGTCGGGCACCGAGCCGGGGCCGGTTTGCAGCGAGCCTGTGACGACAGTGCGCCCTCGCCGGCCCAGGCACCCCCGCCGGCCCAGGAGCCCCGGCCGGCAGCCGGGGCGCCGCAGCGCCCCGGCGTCGCTACCGCTGCGCGCTCACGGCCGGCGCGTGCACCGCCGCGGCCGCCGTGGCACCGGCCGGGCAGCCGCCCGGGCCGGCCGAGGTGCGGACCGCGCCGACCGGCAGCAGCGTGCCGCAGGCGACCCGGATGCCGGTCGGCAGCTCGTTGTCCGACTCGACGATCGCGCCGTCGCCGATCACCGCGCCGTCCAGCGCCGTGCGGTCGCCGACGGTCGCGTACGCGCCCACGATCGAGTCCTTGACCAGGGTGTCCGGACCGATCGACGCGCCGGGGAGGATCACGCTGCCCTCGACGATCGCGCCGGCCTCGACCACCGCGCCCTCGGAGACCACGGTCCCGCCGCTGAGCACGGCGCCGGGGTGGACGGTCGCGCCGGGCAGCAGCAGGGCGTCACCGGTGGGGCCGGGGACGGCCGGGGAGTCGACCTTGCCGAGGACGAGGTCGGCCGAGCCGCGGACGAAGGCCGCCGGCGTGCCGAGGTCCAGCCAGTACGAGGTGTCCACCACGCCGCGCAGCAGCGCGCCGGTGGCCAGCAGCTCCGGGAAGGTCTCGCGCTCGACGGAGACCTCCCGGCCGGCCGGGATGCGGTCGATCACCGAGCGGGTGAAGACGTAGCAGCCGGCGTTGATCTGGTCGGTGACGATCTGCTCGGGCGTCTCCGGCTTCTCCAGGAACTCCAGCACCCGCCCGGCCTCGTCGGTCGGGACGAGCCCGAAGGCGCGCGGGTCCTCGACCCGGGTGAGGTGCAGGGTGACGTCGGCCCCGGCGGCCACGTGGCCGTCGCGCAGGGCGGCGATGTCGACGCCGGAGAGGATGTCCCCGTTGAAGACCAGGACCGGTTCGTCGGGGCCGCAGGTCAGCCCGGAGGCGGCGTTGCGGATGGCGCCGCCGGTGCCGAGCGGCTCCCGCTCGGTCAGGTAGACCAGCTCGATGCCGTACGGGGTCCCGTCCTGGAAGTGGTCCTCGAAGACCTCGGCCAGGTAGGAGGTGGCGAGCACCACGCGGGTCACCCCGGCCGCGGCCGCACGGGCCAGCTGGTGCGCGATGAACGGGACGCCCGCCACGGGCAGCATGGGCTTGGGGGTGTGGGTGGTCAGCGGACGCAGTCGCGTGCCCTTACCACCGACCAGCATGATCGCCTCGGTCATGGTCTGCGCTGTTCCCCTTGTGATCGCTGCGGCCCGGCCCGGCGGGCCGATACCTCCGTCAGTGGTCTGGACACCCGCCCGGAGGGCCGGAACGGGTCGACCGGCACAGGGCCGGTCCGGCGCCTACTGTATTTCCTTCCGACCCGGGCCCTGCCGGGCGGTCCGCCGGTTGGCGTCCCGCCCAGTGCGCGGCGGCCCGGAGAACGCGGCGCGAAGTCCGGCGGAAAGCCCGGTGGGAGCCGGGTGGAAGCCAGGTGAAAAGCCCGGCCCGGCGGGCGCTCGTCGCACCCACCGGGCCGGGCAGTTGTAGCAGAACTGTCGAACAGCCGGGCGGTCGGGGCCCGGCCGGGCCGACGGTACCGGTCAGGCGTCGACGGTCTCCACCGTCTCGGCCGGCGGCGCCGCCTTCACCGAGTCGAGCAGCAGCTGCGCGACGTCGACGACCTTCAGGTGCTCCTTGGCCGCGCCCTCGTTCTTCTTGCCGTTGACCGAGTCGGAGAGCATCACCAGGCAGAACGGGCAGGCGGTGGAGACGATGTCCGGGTTGAGCGACAGCGCCTCGTCCACGCGCTCGGTGTTGATCCGCTTGCCGATGCGCTCCTCCATCCACATCCGCGCGCCGCCTGCGCCGCAGCAGAAGCCGCGCTCCTTGTGACGGTGCATCTCCTGCTGGCGCAGCCCCGGGACCTTGTCCATGATCTCGCGCGGCGGGCTGTAGACCTTGTTGTGCCGGCCCAGGTAGCAGGGGTCGTGGTAGGTGATCAGGCCCTCGACCGGGTTCACCGGGACGAGCTTGCCCTCGTCGATCAGGTGCTGCAGCAGCTGGGTGTGGTGGATGACCTCGAAGTGGCCGCCCAGCTGCGGGTACTCGTTGGCGATGGTGTTGAAGCAGTGCGGGCAGGTGGCGACGATCCGCTTCTTGGGAGCGTCCTCCAGCGCCGCGTTCAGGGTCTCGACGTTCTGCGCGCCGAGCATCTGGAAGAGGAACTCGTTGCCCAGGCGGCGGGCGGAGTCACCGGTGCAGGACTCCTCCTTGCCGAGGATCGCGAACTGCACGCCGGCGGTGTGCAGCAGCTCCGCGAAGGCCTTGGTGGTCTTCTTGGCGCGGTCCTCCAGGGCGCCGGCGCAGCCGACCCAGTAGAGGTACTCGACCTCGGCGGGGTCGATGTCCTCCCCGATCACCGGCACCTCGATGCCGGTCTCCTTCTTCAGCTCCTTGACCCAGTCCAGGCGGGCCTTGGTGGCCATGCCCCACGGGTTGCCCTTGTTCTCCAGGTTCTTGAGCATCGTCCCGGCCTCGGTCGGGAAGGAGCTCTCGATCATCACCTGGTAGCGGCGCATGTCGACGATGTGGTCGATGTGCTCGATGTCCACCGGGCACTGCTCGACGCAGGCGCCGCAGGTGGTGCAGGACCAGAGCACGTCGGGGTCGATGACCCCGCCCTCCTCGGCGGTGCCGATCAGCGGGCGCTCGGCCTCGGCGAGCGCCTCGGCGGGCACGCCGGCCAGCTGCTCGGGGGTGGCGGTCTCGTTGCCCTCGGCGTCCTTGCCGCCGCCCGCGAGCAGGTACGGCGCCTTGGCGAAGGCGTGCTCGCGCAGGCTCATGATCAGCAGCTTGGGCGAGAGCGGCTTGCCGGTGTTCCAGGCGGGGCACTGCGACTGGCAGCGGCCGCACTCGGTGCAGGTGGAGAAGTCGAGGATGCCCTTCCAGGAGAAGTGCTCGACCTGGGAGACGCCGAAGACGGCGTCGTCCGCCGGGTCCTCGAAGTCGATCGGGGCGCCGCCGCTGGTCATCGGCCGCAGGGCGCCGAGCGCGGTGCCGCCGTCCTCCTCGCGCTTGAAGTAGATGTTGAAGAAGGCGAGGAAGCGGTGCCAGGCCACACCCATCGAGGGGTTGATGCCGATGGTGATCGCCCAGGCGAAGGAGATGCAGATCTTCAGCATCGCGAAGAGGTAGATCAGGTTCTCCAGGACCCCGTGCGACAGGCCCTTGAAGGCCAGCACCAGCGGGTAGGAGATCAGGTACGTCGCCTCGTACGACTCGACGCCCTCCAGCGCGCCCTCCAGGCCGCGCAGGATCATGATGCAGAGGCCGATGCCGAGGATCGTGTACTCGACGTAGAAGGCCTGCCAGGCGATCGAGCCGGCGAACCGGGACTTGCGGCCGGACCGCGAGGGCAGGCTGAGCAGCCGGATCACGATCAGGGTCGCGATGCCCAGGGTGGTCAGGGTGCCGACCAGCTCGGTGAAGAGTTCGTACGGCAGCCAGCCGCCGAGCACCGGCAGGACGAACTCGGCGTCGAACAGCTGGAAGAAGGCGGTCAGCAGGGTGAGGCCGAGGGTGAAGAAGCCCACCGCGACGAACCAGTGCGCGATGCCGACGACGCCCCAGCGGTTCATCCGGGTGTGGCCGACGAACTCGACCGCCACGGTCTTCACCCGTTGGGCGGGCACGCCGAACCTGGTGGGGTCCGACTGGCCGGTCCTCACCACCCTGAAGATGTACATCGCCGCACGGGCGGCGAGCGCGGTGCCGATCACAAACGTGACCAGCGAGATGACGATCGCTGCTAGCTGCATCGGCTCTCCGTCTCCTGCGGCTTCCCTGGTGGGCATTTCCTACGCGTGTGAGTGTACTCGCCGGTAACTTCCCGGGCCGACGGCCCGGACATTACCGCTCGCCGACACTTCCCCAGAAGATGCTCAAGGTATGGCGGCAGTCACGTGAGTGCGTACTCACCACGCCTCCCGGGCGGGTCGGCGCGGTTTGCGGCTCAGCAAAGTTGAGCGCCAGCGGCTCATAGCTGTTGACGCCCTCCCTCGGGTCGTGCATCCTTGAGCCTGTAAAGCTCAACTCTTCCGTGGAGGTACCAACGATGGCACGCGCGGTCGGCATCGACCTCGGTACGACGAACTCGGTCGTCAGCGTCCTTGAGGGTGGCGAACCCACCGTCATCACGAACGCCGAGGGTGCGCGGACCACGCCGTCCGTCGTGGCCTTCGCCAAGAACGGCGAGGTGCTCGTCGGCGAGGTGGCCAAGCGCCAGGCGGTCACCAACGTCGACCGGACCATCCGCTCGGTCAAGCGCCACATGGGCACCGGGTGGAAGATCAACCTGGACGGCAAGGACTTCAACCCCCAGCAGATCAGCGCCTTCGTGCTGCAGAAGCTGAAGCGGGACGCCGAGGCCTACCTGGGCGAGACGGTCACCGACGCCGTCATCACCGTCCCGGCGTACTTCTCCGACTCCGAGCGTCAGGCCACCAAGGAGGCCGGTGAGATCGCGGGCCTCAACGTCCTGCGCATCGTCAACGAGCCCACCGCGGCCGCCCTGGCCTACGGCCTGGACAAGGACGACCAGACCATTCTCGTCTTCGACCTCGGCGGCGGCACCTTCGACGTGTCCCTGCTGGAGATCGGCGACGGCGTCGTCGAGGTGAAGGCCACCAACGGTGACAACCACCTCGGTGGTGACGACTGGGACCAGAAGGTCGTCGACCACCTGGTGAAGGTCTTCCAGGCCGGCCACGGCGTCGACCTGTCCAAGGACAAGATGGCCCTCCAGCGCCTGCGCGAGGCGGCCGAGAAGGCGAAGATCGAGCTGTCCTCGTCCTCCGAGACCTCGATCAACCTGCCCTACATCACGGCCTCCGCCGAGGGCCCGCTGCACCTGGACGAGAAGCTCACCCGCGCCCAGTTCCAGCAGCTCACCGCCGACCTGCTGGAGCGCTGCAAGACCCCGTTCCACAACGTGATCAAGGACGCCGGCATCTCGCTCTCCGAGATCGACCACGTCGTCCTGGTCGGTGGCTCCACCCGGATGCCGGCCGTCGCCGAGCTCGTCAAGGAGATGACCGGTGGGCAGGACGCCAACAAGGGCGTCAACCCGGACGAGGTCGTCGCCATCGGCGCCGCGCTCCAGGCCGGTGTCCTCAAGGGCGAGGTCAAGGACGTCCTGCTGCTCGACGTCACCCCGCTGTCCCTCGGCATCGAGACCAAGGGCGGCATCATGACCAAGCTGATCGAGCGCAACACCACGATCCCGACCAAGCGCTCCGAGATCTTCACCACGGCCGAGGACAACCAGCCGTCCGTGCAGATCCAGGTCTACCAGGGCGAGCGCGAGATCGCCGCGTACAACAAGAAGCTCGGCATGTTCGAGCTGACCGGTCTCCCGCCGGCCCCCCGCGGCCTGCCCCAGATCGAGGTCACCTTCGACATCGACGCCAACGGCATCATGCACGTCGGCGCGAAGGACCTCGGCACCGGCAAGGAGCAGAAGATGACCGTCACCGGCGGCTCCGCGCTGCCGAAGGACGACATCGAGCGCATGATGCGCGAGGCCGAGCAGTACGCGGAGGAGGACCACAAGCGCCGCGAGTCGGTCGAGACCCGCAACCAGGCCGAGCAGCTCGTCTACTCGACCGAGAAGTTCATCGCGGACAACGCGGACAAGCTCCCGGCCGACGTCAAGACCGAGGTCGAGGCCGCCATCGGCGAGCTCAAGGAGGCCCTGAAGGGCGAGGACATCGCGGCCATCCGCGAGGCCTCCGAGAAGGTCTCCACCACCGCCCAGAAGCTCGGCCAGGCGCTCTACGCCAACGCCGACGCCGCCTCCGCCGCCCCGGCCGGTGACGCCGCCGGTGCCAAGGACGACGACGTCGTCGACGCCGAGATCGTGGACGACGAGAAGCCCAAGGGCGGTGCGGCATGACGGAGAAGCCGCAGGGTGCTGAGCCCGGCGACGACTCCGCCGCCGAGGAGGCCGTGATCGAGGCGGCCGAGGAGGCCGCCGCGGCCGGTGACACCACCGGTGGAGCGGGTGACGCGGCTGCCGCCAAGCGCGAGCTCGCCGAGCGGACCGCCGACCTCCAGCGCCTTCAGGCCGAGTACCAGAACTACCGCAAGCGGGTCGAGCGGGACCGTCTGACGGTCCGCGAGATCGCGGTCTCCAACATCCTGGAGTCCCTGATCCCGGTGCTGGACGACATCGGCCGGGCCCGCGAGCACGGCGAGGTGACGGGCGGCTTCAAGTCCGTCGCCGAGTCGCTGGAGACGGTCGTGGCCAAGCTGGGCCTGCAGCAGTTCGGCAAGGAGGGCGAGCCCTTCGACCCGACCATGCACGAGGCGCTGATGCACAGCTACTCCTCGGACGTCACCGAGGACACCTGCGTCCAGATCCTCCAGCCCGGCTACCGGATCGGCGAGCGGATCATCCGCCCGGCGATGGTGGCGGTCGCGGAGCCCCAGCCGGGCACCCAGACCACCGCCGCGCCGGACGCCGACAAGGCTGCGGACGCCGACAAGGCCGACGGTGGCTCGGAGAGCTGACAACCCGTGCGCTGCGGAGTCGTACGCCGGCCAGTACGGCGGCCGGCTCCGCAGCGCCGTATCCGTTGACCCGGTTCCCCGTGACGGGGTGTCCGGTGGATCCGGGTCGGGTGGACCCGCCCGCGTCGGATCCCTACCTGTTGACTCCGGGAGGTGGCGGCAGCCATGAGCGAGCGAATCGACCAGGGGCGCGCGTTCCGCGAAGCGGCTGCCGAGCGAAGTGAGGCGGGCGCATGAGCGGCAAGGACTACGTGGAGAAGGACTACTACAAGGTCCTCGGCGTGCCCAAGGACGCCTCCGCCACCGAGATCAAGAAGACGTACCGCAAGCTGGCGCGCGAGTTCCACCCCGATGCGAACAAGGGCGACACCAAGGCGGAGGACCGCTTCAAGGACATCTCCGAGGCCTATGACGTCCTGTCGGACGACAAGCGCCGCAAGGAGTACGACGAGGCGCGAACGCTCTTCGCCAACGGCGGCTACCGCGCAGGCGGGCCCGGCGGCGGCAACTACAGCTTCGACTTCGGCGACCTCTTCACCGGCAGCCAGGGCGGCCCCAGTGGTGGCGGCGGGCTCGGCGACGTCTTCGGCGGCCTCTTCAACCGGGGCGGCCGGCAGGCCCAGCCGCGGCGCGGCGCCGACGTCGAGACCGAGGTGACGCTCTCCTTCGAGGAGGCGGTGGACGGCGCGACCGTCCCGCTGCGGATGACCAGCCAGGCCGCCTGCCGTACCTGCAGCGGCACCGGCGCCAAGGCCGGCACCACGCCGCGGGTCTGCCCGACCTGCGTCGGCGCCGGCACCGTCAGCCGCGGCCAGGGCGCCTTCGCGCTCTCCGAGCCGTGCCGGGACTGCCGCGGCCGCGGCATGATCGTCGACGACCCGTGCCCCGACTGCCACGGCAGCGGCCGGGCCAGCTCGGCCCGCACCATGCAGGTCCGGATCCCGGCCGGCGTCCAGGACGCCCAGCGCATCCGGCTCAAGGGCAAGGGCGCCCAGGGCGAGCGCGGCGGCCAGTCCGGCGACCTCTACGTCACGGTGCACGTCGACCCGCACCCCGTCTTCGGGCGCAAGGCCGACAACCTGACCGTGACCGTGCCGGTGACCTTCCCCGAAGCCGCTCTGGGCGGGACCATCGAGGTACCGACGCTCAACGGCCCCTCGGTGAAGCTCAAGCTGCCCCCGGGCAGCGCCAACGGCCTCACCCTGCGGGCCCGCGGCAAGGGCGCCACCCGCAAGGACGGCACCCGGGGCGACCTCCTGGTCACCATGGAGGTCGTGGTGCCCCAGCACGTCACCGGCGACGCGCTGACGGCCCTGGAGCAGTACCGCGAGGCCACCGCCTCCGACGACCCGCGAGCCGCCCTCTTCAAGGCGGCGAAGGGAGCGTGACGACCAGATGACCCCCGACAGCGGCCCGATCGGCCCCGGCATCGGCGAAGGCCTGCCCGGCGGCGCCCCGCGCGCCCGCCGCACGGCACCGCCGCCGCACTACGTCCTCACCGAGGACACCCCGGTCTACGTGATCTCGGTCGCCGCCGAGCTCTCCGGCCTGCACCCGCAGACGCTGCGCCAGTACGACCGCCTCGGCCTGGTCTGTCCCGACCGCACCGCCGGCCGCGGCCGGCGCTACTCCAGCCGCGACATCCAGCAGCTGCGCGAGGTGCAGCGGCTCTCCCAGGACGAGGGCATCAACCTGGCCGGCATCAAGCGGATCATCGAACTGGAGAACCAGGTCACCGCGCTCCAGTCCCGGATCGCCGAGCTGGTCGACTCGCTCGAAGGTGCCGCCTCCGCGCTCCAGCAGCGCGAGGCCGCCGTCCACGCCTCCTACCGGCGGGATCTCGTCCCGTACCAGCCGCCGACCCAGTCCAGCGCACTGGTCGTCTGGCGTCCCAAGCGGTAACCCGGCCACCACGGCACCCGCCGCCGGCTCCCTCCTGATCGGGGGGTGCCGGCGGCTCGCTTGTCTGTGAGAGAGTGCTGGACCGGAGCGTGCCCCTGGCAGGCAGAGCTGTCGGTGGCAGTCCTACTGGCCGCGATCGCGACCTAGGATGCCTGGTACAACCGACTTTAGAACGTTGACTACTTGTCCGGTCGACGACAGGGAGCCGAAGATGAGTGGGCGAGAGCAGCCCGGTTCCGCAGGTGGCGGATCACGAATACTGTCTGCGGATGCCCGATCGCTCTATCTCAGGACTGTCCACGGCAATGGCCGGCTGGCGATCGACGCCGGCCCGGGCGAGAGCGCCGCGCTCCGCGAGCTCATGGACCTCGGTCTCCTCATTCCCGACAGCGACGAACCCGGCTCGCTCATCGCCGTCGACCCGGCGCAGCTCTCCTTCAGCCTGAGCTCCGCCTGGCAGCGCCAGGCCCTCGATCTCCTGGCCCGGGCCGTCGCCCTGCCGGCCGATCTCAGTGAATTGGCCGACGCCTTCCACAGCCCCGATCAGGCGGGCGGCCCGATCGAATACGTCCAGGGCAAGGCGCTCATCAATCAACGCCTCCAGCAATGCATGGCCACCGGTATGACCGAGGGGCTCGCCATGCAGCCGGGCGGCCCGCGCCCGCCCGAGCTGCTTGCCGCAGGAATGGAACGGGACCTCAAGAGCCTGCAGCAGGGCGCTTCGATGCGCACGATCTACAACGCCAGCACCCGATACCACCAGCCCACCCGGGAATACGTCTCACGGCTGGCGAAGGAGGGTTATCAGTTTCGCACCCTGGACGAGCCCTACGCCCGTCTCATCATTGTCGACCGGCGCCTTGCGGTAATTCCGGTGGGCGATGACGACCTCGCCGCTTTCATCCACGATCCGGCGGTCATCAAATATCTCGTGGAAGAGGTATTCGAGCGGAACTGGGGCCGGGCGCTGGAGTTCGACGGCGACACCACCGTCCCGCAGCAGGTGGTCTCCCGGCTGCGCCAGACGATCATCGACCTGCTTCTTTCCGGTACGAACCATCGGGTCATCGCACGCAGACTCGGCATCAGCGAGCGCACGCTGGCGCGACATATAGCCGAGATGCGGGAGGACTACAACGTCGATTCCCTGTTCCAACTGGGCTACATGCTCGGCCGGGCGGCACAGCACCGACCCGAGTGAGCGGCCCCGAGGACGGCGGGCGCCCGCGCCTGGAGCCTTTCGGCACTCGAACGTCGGCTATGACAGGGAGCGGTCAGCCCCAGTTCATGTCATTCGCAACGAGGTAAACCGCGGCCTGGGTGCGGGAATCATCGGCACCTGCGTCCGCCTGCGACTGCGCACTGCTTGACATGACGCAGACACCGACCAACGCCCCAGCTGCGATGGCAATCGGAAGCACGACCTTGCGCACAAGCTTGGACATACGGGACACCAGCCCACTCCTTTCCGAAAGTTGCTCAAGCTGAACTAATAGCACTGGAGTCCACATGATGCCGCACACCGAGTTGTGGTGTCACCTCCCCGTTGTCCCCGGGCGGCGTCATCTCCCTGCCAGGCAGCCAGATGACAGGGCAGAAACCTGGACGCGACCGTGACCACTGATAGACGATCAGTTCGCCCCCGATGGTCCAGCACCAGGTCAAAAACCTGTTGCTGTACGGTCAATTCTTCATCACCACAGGGCACTGGATCCACCTGAAGCAGCAACTACTCTCAACGCCTGCCGGCACCGTCCCCCAATCCGGTCGGCCTTCCCCCGGAGTCGACATGACCGAGCCCTACCTGCGTCACCACGACAGCCAGGCCCCCGAGGGCCGGCGTGCACGCGTGTTCCTGGCCGCGCCGCTCATGCGGTTGACCGGACCGGCCGACAGCGTGGTGACCCTGGCCAGCCGGACGCGGCTGACGACACTTCGCACCACGCTGCTGCGCAGCGGCGCCGCCGTGTACAGCGCCCATCACAGTGATGCCTGGACCGTCGCCGGCCGGGCCCCCGAGCCCCGGGTGCCGTCGGACTTCCGGGCACTGCAGTCCGCCGACCTGGTCTTCGCCTACGTCGGCGCGCCGCTCTCCGCCGGCGTGAGCCTGGAGCTGGGCTGGGCGTCGGCGCTGCGCAAGCCGATCGTCCTGCTGGTGGACGAGGCGATCACGCACAACCCGCTGATCGCCACCATCGAGCAGGTCGCCCCGGTGCTGCCGCTGGTCTTCGACGACACCTGGTCGCAGGAGGCCCTCCACCACACCGTGGAGACCGCCCTCGACTGGGCCGGCATGGCGCTCTCGCTGCGCGAGGGCTTCTGGACCGCTCCCGGCGACCAGTTCAGCGTCCCCCGGCAGCAGCCCCCGGTGGTCGGACCGACCGGCTACTGGCCGACCGGCGCGGCGACCGGCTGACCCCGGCTCACCCATCGGACTCCCCCGTCCGGGCTCCCCGCATCTGCCAGCCGAGCTGGAAGAGCGTCTCCGCGTCGTACAGCTCCCGCAGCCGCGAGATGTGACCGGCCACCGTCCGCTCGCTGAGCCCCAGCCGGTTGGCGATCGCCCGCTGCGTCAGACCCTGCGCCAGCAACCGACCGATCTGGTCGTGCACCGCCGGCTCCGCGGCACCGGCGGCCAGCGCCGACCAGTTCACCCCCTCCGCCTGCCGCCACTGCTGCTCGAACACGCCCACCAGGAACGCCACCACGGCCGGATCGGTCACCAGTGCCGCCACGGTGTGGTCGGTGTCGGCCGGCACCACCGCCACCGTGCGGTCGAAGATCACCAGCCGGGTGAACTCCGTCGCCAGCAGCCGGATGGCACAGCCGAGCCGGGTGACCTCGGCGGCGTAGGCGGCCGTCGTCGGGTCCAGCCGGGCGGCCGGCTCGTAGACGGTGCGGATGCTGCCGCCCCGCCCGAGGTACCCGCGGGCGTGGTGCAGCATGTCGGCCAGCACCTCGGCCGGGCGGGCCCCGCCGGGCTGGGCGGTCAGCGACTCGTGCGGGTACTCCTGGGCGAGCTGGGTGAGCAGGTGGCGGATCTGCGCCACGCCGCCGACGTGCTGGACGCCGCCGGTGGCATCGGTGCGGTGCGGTGACCGGTCGTACGCCTGGGAGAGGTCGTCGAGCAGGTCCGGCAGGTGTTCGGCCTGGTGGAGCAGCTCGATTCCGGTGGCCCGGAGCTCCGCGCCGACGCGGTCGCCGAGCGTGCGCGGGTTCACGGCGGTGTAGGCGGCGTCGAGGGGCTGCGGCACCAGCAGGCCGAGCTGGAGCAGCGAGGCCAGTGCGGCCTCGTCGGCCGCGCCGACCTCCGCCGCCCTGATCCGGCCGCCCTCGTCCAGGATCGACAGGTAGAGCTCGCGGGCCGCTCCGTCGGGCAGCGCGGCGGTGAGCAGGTCGGGCACGATCCGGGGTTCAGCCATGCCGGCCGCCCCGCATCTGCCAGCCGAGCTGGAAGAGCGTCTCGGCGTCGTACAGCTCCCGCAGCCGCGAGATGTGACCGGCCACCGTCCGCTCGCTCAAACCCAGCCGGCTCGCGATCGCCCGCTGCGTCAGACCCTGCGCCAGCAACCGGCCGATCTGGTCGTGCACCGCCGGCTCCACGGCACCGGCGGCCAGCGCCGACCAGTTCACCCCCTCCGCCTGCCGCCACTGCTGCTCGAACGCGTCCACCAGGAAGGCGACCATCGCGGAGTCCTCCACCAGGGCCGCGCTGGTGTTGTCCGGGGCCGCCGGGATGACCGCCACCCTGCGGTCGAAGATCAGCACGCGTTTGAACGGCGCGGCCAGGGTGCGGATCGGGCTGCCGAGGCGGGCCGACGTCGCCGCGTAGTCGACGGTCGGCGCGTCGAGGCGGGCGCTCGCCTCGTAGATGGTGCGCATGGTGCCGCCGCGTTCGAGGTAGCGGCGGGTGTGCTCCAGGGAGTCCTTCATGTGGGCGGGCGGCCGGGCCCCGCCGGGCTGGGCCGCCCAGGCCTCCCGGCGGTGCTCGTCGGCGAGCTGCGAGACCAGGTGGCGGATGTGCTCCATTCCGGTGATCCGTCGGACGCCGCCGGTGTGGTCGTACCGGCCGGGTGCGGCGTCGTAGGCCTGGGTCAGGTCGTCGAGCAGCTCCGGCACGAGTGCCGCCCGGGCCAGCAGGCGCGCCCCCTCCTCCCGGAGGCCGGCGCCGATCCGCTCACCGACCGCACGCGGGTTCACCGCGCGGTACACGCCGTCCGCGTGGCGCAGCGTGAGCAGCCCGACGGCGGTCAGCTGGCGGATCGCCGGGGCGTCCTGCGCGCGCACCTCGGCGATCCGCAGCCGGCCGCCCTCGCGCAGGATGCTCCGGTACAGCTCGCGGGCGTCGGCGTCCGGCAGCGGGACGCGGGTCTCAGTCATCCCGGCCGCCCCGCATCAGCCAGCCGAGCTGGAAGAGGGTCTGCGCGCCGTAGCGCTCGCGCAGCCGGGAGATGTGGGCGGCGACGGTGCGCTCGCTCAGGCCCAGCCGGGTGGCGACGGTGCGCTGGGTGAGGCCCTTGGCGAGCAGCCGGCCGACCCGGTCGGGGGCGTCCCGGACGGCGCCCCGGGCGGGGGAGCCGGTCCAGTCGGCGGTGTCGGCGCGGGCCCAGTCGCGTTCGAAGGCACCGACCAGGAAGGCGATCGCGGCCGGGTCGGAGATGAAGGCGGCGGTGCTGTGGTCCTCGTTGGCGGAGATCACCGCGACCGAGCGGTCGAACACGAACAGCCGCTGGAACGGCTCGTCCAGGATCCGGATCTGCGAGCCGTGCCGGGTGACCTCCTCGGCATAGGCGAGCGCGGCCGGATCGGAGACCGCGACCGGCTGGTAGACGGTGCGCAGCGAGCAGCCGCGCTGCAGCAGCCGGACGTCCTGGAGGAGCGCGATCTTCAGGGCGTCGGCGGGGCGGTGGCCGGGCTGGGCGGTGAGGACCTCGGTCCGGCAGTCGGCGACCAACTGGGAGATGCGCTGGCGGATGTGGACGTGGCCCTCGATGTAGACGGCGCCGCCGGAACGCTCGGGCGGGCGGGGCATGGCGTCGTACGCACGGGTGAGGCCGTCCAGGGCCCCGGGGAGGTTCTCGGCGCGGACCAGCAGCCGGGTGGCCTCGCTGCGCAGTTCGGCGCCGAGCCGGTCGCTGACCGAGCGCGGGCTGACGGCGGTGTAGCAGGCGTCCATGGGGTTGGGCATCAACAGGCCGATGTCGACCAGGCGGCGCAGCGCGGCCCGGTCGGCCTCCGGGACGTCGGCGGCCGGGACGCGGCCGCCGTCGGCGAGGACGGCCAGGTAGAGCCGCCGTGCCGCCTCGTCGGGCTCCCCGCCCGGCGCGCTGGTGCCGGGGGCGGCCGTCGAATCCGCCGTCACCTCGAACGCTCCCTGCCGGATGGGTCTCGGATCTTCCTGCATGCCGCGTGTGCCCGCACGCGTGTCGATCGTGGTCCCACGTACCGTGCGCCGCACGCGATCACGGTACTGCGAGCCGGCGGACCCCCGGGTCCCGGGTGCCGTCGCACGCCGGGCTTCCCGGGGGCCGCCGGTAGCACGCCAATCCCAGGGTGCTTCCGGCGAGGCGGAGCAGCAACGCCTCGCCGGCTCCGGTCCCGGGGACCATCACCACACATGGCGTCCCGGCCGGCGCTCTTCCCCCCGATATGCAGGTACGGACGTACCTCTCGCATCCAGTATTGAAGAGCAAGTCACCACCATCGGGCTGCGATTGCCCGGACGGCCTTGGCGTGTCTCCACCATCACAGCGTGACGGCCGGTGAACAAGTGCCGCCCGAGTGCATGTTTTCGCAATTGCAGGAACCTGCACCGGGGGCCGGACGAGGCGCGCCGGCGGATTTCGCCGCCCGACGGGAAAGGCGAGGTCAGCGCGGTGGCGGACCGGGGAGCGACCGTCCGTTCAGTCGGCGACGGAGGGCGGCATTCCGGACCCCTGGTGCGCCGTCGCACACCCTCCCCGGATTCCGCACACTTTCTCCACGGCCCCCCTTCCCCGTTCGCTATCACTCACCGTGACCGATGGCGCCCCCACCGTGACGGACTCCGGTCCGCCCCTCACCGGGCCAGCAGCCGCCCGCCGGCCAGCCCGGCGACGGTACCGCCGGCCGCGACCGCCCAGGCGGCGGCCAGCAGGACGAAGAGCCCGGCCGCGAGGCCGGTGAACCCCGCGAAGCCGGTGTGCCGGGCGAGCGCGGAGGCGCCGGTGACGCAGGTGCCGACCGGGAAGGTGTACGCCCACCAGGTCATCGCGAAGGACATCCCGGCCCGGCGGGCGCGCAGGTTCGCGGCGACGGCGATGACCAGCCAGAGCATCGCGACCCCGAGCACCGCGACCCCGTAGAGCTCGGCGAGCGCCAGCGCGACCGGAGCGATCCCGGGCGCCACCGGGCGAGCGGCGTCGGCGAGTTGGTGGACGGCCGTGGTGGACTGGCCGAGCGGGCCGAGCACCAGGAAGAGCGACGGGGTGAGCGCCAGGGCGGGCAGCTTGCTGTGCACGAGCCCGGTGAGCACCACCGGCAGCAGCGCCAGGATGGCCAGCAGTCCGACCCCGAACAGCGCGCAGCAGCCGTACAGCAGGCTCTGCTGCGCGGTGCCGGGCGGCAGGTGCGGGACGAGCGCGGGGCCGGTGGCGGAGGCGACCAGCGGCGCGACGACCGGCAGCAGCCAGGTCGGGTTGGCCTCCAGCGGGGTGACGGTGTGCCGGGTGATCATGAGGTACGGGATGCCGGCCGCGACCGCCAGCGCGTACAGGGTGCCGACGCTCCACAGCACCGCGTCCAGCACGACGGCGGGGCCGGTGCCGATCACCCGCGAGCCGAGGGTGAGCGTCCCGAGGCCGACCGCGAGCATGGCGATCGGCGGGCAGCCGTAGAAGACCGCGGTGGCCGGGTTGTCCAGCAGGTGGGCGCGGGCGGCGTCGCGGTACCGGGTGAGGTGGACCAGCCGGGCGGCGCCGAGCACCAGCAGCGCGACCGCCCCGAGCGCCCACATCAGCTCGCCGAACCCGATCAGCCCCGGCAGCCGGACGGGCAGCGCGGCCGCGCCGTTGCCGACGATCGCGGTGCCCATCACCACCGCGTACCAGTTGGGGCCGAGCTGGGCGAGGTCGAAGCGGGCGGTGCGGGTGAGCGGTCGGACGCCGGTGAGGATGGCCATGACACCACCGTGCCGTCCACCGCCGGCGGCCGGTAGCGCCCGGCGCTCTATGAGGACATAGCCTGAGTCTATGGCTCTCTCTCCGCACGTCCCCGAGCTCCGCGCGCTGGAACTGCTGCTCACGGTGGCACGTCTGGGCAGCGTCGGGCGGGCGGCGGCCGAACTGGGCGTGAGCCAGCCGACCGCCAGCGCCCGGATCAAGGGCATGGAGCGGCAGATCGGCGTACCGCTGCTGGAGCGCTCCCCGCGCGGCTCCCGGCCGACCAAGGCCGGGCTGCTCGTGGTCGAGTGGGCCCGGCACGTGGTGGAGGCGGCGCAGGCGCTGGACGCCGGGATCGACGCGCTGCGCGAGCGGCGGGACGCCCGGCTGGTGGTGGTGGCCAGCCTGACCGTCGCCGAGTACCTGATGCCGGGCTGGCTGCTGGCGCTGCACGAGAGCAGCCCGGGCACGGCCGTGACGCTGCGGACGGCCAACTCCTCGGACGTCGCCGGGCACGTGCTGGCCGGCGAGGCCGACCTCGGCTTCGTCGAGGGGCCGTCCACCCCGCCCGGGCTGGCCGGCGCGGTGGTGGCCGCCGACCGGCTGGTGGTCGTGGTGGCGCCCGTCCACCCCTGGGCGCGCCGCCGCGCCCCGGTGACCGGCCCCGAACTGGCCGCCACCCCGCTGGTGCTGCGCGAGCCCGGGTCGGGCACCCGGGAGGTCCTGGAGATGGCGCTGGCCCCGTACGGCGGTGCGGCGAAGCCGCGGCTGGAGCTGGCCTCGTCGACCGCGCTGAAGGCGGCGGCGATGACCGGGGCCGGGCCGGTCTGCCTGAGCGAGCTGGCGGTGACGGAGGAGCTGGCGACCCGGCGGCTGGTGGCCGTGCCGTTGGCCGAGGGGCTGGACCTGCGGCGCCCGCTGCGCGCGGTCTGGCCGGCCGGGCACCGGCCGAGCGGGCCGGCCCGGGAGCTGCTGGTGCTGACCCGCCGGACCGGGCCGTCCGCCCGCACCGGCTGGCAGCCCGCCCCGCGCCTCGACCGGTACACCGTCTCCGGGCACCCCAAGCGTTCATCCGAAAGTTGAGCGGAATAGACTCAACTTAGTGCATGCTGTAGTCAGCAGAGTTTGCGCCGCCGAGCGCGCCACCCCAGTTTCGCCACCAGCGAGGAGGACACCCCAGCAGTGGACGCCAGCAAGTTCACCACCAAGACGCAGGACGCCCTGTCTGCCGCGATCCGGCAGGCCGGCACCGCGGGGAATCCGGACGTCAAGCCGGTGCACATCCTGATCGCCCTGCTGGAGCAGCCCGAGGGCATCGCCGGGCCGCTGCTGAAGGCGGTCGGCGCGGACGCCTCCCGGATCGACGCCGAGGCCCGCCGGCAGCTGACCGGGCTGCCGCGCGCGATGGGCTCCACCGTCGCCGCACCCCAGCTGGCCCGCGACACGCTGGCCGTGCTCACCGAGGCCGGCAAGCGCGCCGACGACCTGGACGACCAGTACGTCTCCACCGAGCACCTGATGGTCGGCCTGGCCGCCGAGGGTGGCGCGGTCGCCGAGCTGCTCGCCCAGCAGGGGGCCACCGCGAAGGCCCTGCTCGCCGCCTTCAAGGACGTCCGCGGCAGCGGGCGGGTCACCTCCCCCGACCCGGAGGGCACCTACAAGGCGCTGGAGAAGTACGGCACCGACCTCACCCAGGCCGCCCGGGACGGCAAGCTCGACCCCGTCATCGGGCGCGACCAGGAGATCCGCCGGGTCGTCCAGGTGCTCTCCCGGCGCACCAAGAACAACCCGGTGCTGATCGGCGAGCCCGGCGTCGGCAAGACCGCCGTGGTCGAGGGCCTGGCCCAGCGCATCGTGGCCGGCGACGTGCCGGAGTCGCTGCGCGGCAAGCGGCTGGTCTCGCTGGACCTCGGCGCGATGGTCGCCGGCGCCAAGTACCGCGGCGAGTTCGAGGAACGGCTGAAGGCCGTGCTGAACGACATCAAGCAGAGCGACGGCCAGGTCGTCACCTTCATCGACGAGCTGCACACCATGGTCGGCGCGGGCGCCGGCGGCGACTCCGCGATGGACGCCGGCAACATGCTCAAGCCGATGCTGGCCCGCGGCGAGCTCCGGATGGTCGGCGCCACCACCCTGGACGAGTACCGCGAGCGGATCGAGAAGGACCCGGCCCTGGAGCGCCGCTTCCAGCAGGTGCTGGTCGGCGAGCCCAGCGTGGAGGACTCGATCGCCATCCTGCGCGGCCTCAAGGGCCGGTACGAGGCGCACCACAAGGTGCAGATCTCGGACGCCGCCCTGGTCGCCGCCGCCACCCTGTCCAACCGCTACATCACCTCGCGCTTCCTGCCCGACAAGGCGATCGACCTGGTCGACGAGGCCGCCTCCCGGCTCCGGATGGAGATCGACTCCTCCCCCGTCGAGATCGACGAACTCCAGCGCGCCGTCGACCGGTTGCGGATGGAGGAGCTGGCCCTGGAGAAGGAGTCCGACCCCGCCTCGGTCGACCGGCTGACCCGGCTCCGGCGCGATCTCGCCGACAAGAACGAGCAGTTGAGCGTTCTCACCGCCCGGTGGGAGCAGGAGAAGAAGAGCCTCAACCGGGTCGGCGAGCTGAAGGAGCGGCTCGACGACCTGCACGGCGCCCTCGAACGCGCCCAGCGGGACGGCGACTTCGAGCGCGCCTCCAAGCTGATGTACGCCGAGATCCCGGCCGCCGAGCACGAACTGGCCGAGGCGCAGGAGCGGGCCGCCGACGAGGACACCTCCGCCTCGATGGTCAAGGAGGAGGTCGGCCCGGACGACGTCGCCGACGTGGTCGCCTCCTGGACGGGCATCCCGGCCGGCCGGCTGCTGGAGGGCGAGAGCTCCAAACTCCTGCGCATGGAGGACGAGTTGGGCCGGCGCCTGATCGGCCAGACCGAGGCCGTCCAGGCCGTCTCGGACGCGGTGCGGCGCACCCGCTCCGGCATCGCCGACCCGGACCGCCCGACCGGCTCCTTCCTGTTCCTCGGCCCCACCGGCGTGGGCAAGACCGAACTCGCCAAGGCCCTGGCCGACTTCCTCTTCGACGACCAGCGGGCGATGGTCCGGATCGACATGAGCGAGTACGGCGAGAAGCACTCCGTCTCCCGCCTGGTCGGCGCCCCGCCCGGGTACATCGGCTACGAGGAGGGCGGCCAGCTCACCGAGGCGGTCCGCCGCCGCCCCTACAGCGTGGTGCTGCTGGACGAGGTGGAGAAGGCCCACCCCGAGGTCTTCGACGTGCTGCTCCAGGTGCTGGACGACGGCCGGCTCACCGACGGCCAGGGGCGCACGGTCGACTTCCGCAACGCGATCCTGATCCTCACCTCCAACCTGGGCAGTCAGTTCCTGGTCGACCCGGCCACCCCGGAGGAGCGGAAGAAGCAGCTGGTGCTGGACTCGGTGCGGGCCGCGTTCAAGCCGGAGTTCCTCAACCGCCTCGACGACATCGTGGTCTTCGACCCGCTGGGCACGGCCGAGCTGAGCCGGATCGTCGACCTCCAGGTGGCCCGGCTGGCCGCGCGCCTCGGCGAGCGCCGGCTCACCCTCCAGGTCGACGCGGCCGCCCGCGACTGGCTGGCGCTCACCGGCTACGACCCGGCGTACGGCGCCCGGCCGCTGCGCCGCCTGGTGCAGTCCGCGATCGGCGACCAGCTGGCCCGGGCCATCCTCTCCGGCCAGGTGCACGACGGCGACACCGTGCTGGTCGAGCGGGCCGAGGAGGGCGACCGCCTCACCGTCCGGTCCCGCGGACCGCTGGAGAAGTAGCGCTGCGGAGCCTCCCGGACCGGGCCGCCCCCTCTCCTGGGGGCGGCCCGCGGCCGTGCTCACCCACGGTGTCCACGGCCCCGGACCAGCCCTCCGGCACGATCGACGGGTGCCCGCCCCACCGCCCGGGCGCCCCTGTGAGGGAGGGCCCGGATGAGGCAGGATGGGATGTGGAAAGGGCGGCCTCTCATTGCCGGCCACCACGTGCACTGAGGAAGAGGACCCCCATGAGCATCGACCCGTCGTCCATCCCGTCGTTCGGCGTGCCGCAGGGCGGACAGCCCGGCGGTCAGGGCGGCCCGCCGGCCGGCCCGCCGCCGATCGTCGTCCCGGACCAGGCTCTGGTGACGCAGCTGCTGGACCAGATGCAGCTCAAGCACGTCGTGGACGAGGAGGGCGACCTCACCGCCCCCTGGGAGGGCTTCCGCGTCTACTACATGTTCCGCGGCGAGCAGAAGGAGCTCTTCGCGGTCCGCGCGTTCTACGACCGCGCCTACCCGCTCGAGGACAAGGCCGAGATCCTCGACCTGATCGACGAGTGGAACCGCGACACCCTCTGGCCCAAGGTCTACACCCACACGCACGAGGACGGCGTGGTCCGCCTGATCGGCGAGGCCCAGATGATCGTCGGCACCGGCGTGAACCTGGACTACTTCGTCACCACCACGGCCAACTGGACCCAGGCCGCCGTCGGCTTCGAGCAGTGGATCGTCGAGCGCCTCGGCCTGCAGAAGGAGATCGAGGGCGAGGACGGCGAGGGCGAGGCCCCCGAGGGCACCAACGAGGCCTGATCCTCACGCCCCGGCTCCGTCCGCGGCACGGCCCGCCCCCGGCACCCCCGGCGGCGGGCCGTTCTTGTCCCCGGCCACCCGCTGCCCCGAGGATGGGGCCGACGACGAGGCGTGAGGAGCCGCAATGGGTACGAGGCCGCTGCTGAACCGACGGCTGGCCGGGATGGGCACGACGATCTTCGCCGAGATGTCCGCCCTCGCCACCGCCACCGGCTCCATCAATCTCGGCCAGGGGTTCCCCGACACCGACGGACCCGCGTCGGTGGCCCGGGCCGCCGCCGACGCCGTGCTGGCGGGCCGGGGCAACCAGTACCCGCCCGGCCCCGGCATCCCCGAGCTGCGCACCGCGATCGCCGAGCACCAGCAGCGCTTCCGCGGCCTCGCCTACGACCCGGACACCGAGGTGCTCGTCACGGCCGGCGCCACCGAGGCGATCGCCGCCGCCCTGCTCGCCCTGCTCGAACCGGGCGACGAGGTGATCGCCCTCGAACCCTTCTACGACTCCTACGCCGCCTGCATCGCGATGGCCGGAGCCGTCCGCGTCCCGCTCACCCTGCGCGCACCGGACTTCCGCCCCGACCTGGACCGGCTGCGCTCGCTGGTCACCCCGCGCACCCGCCTGCTGCTGCTCAACTCCCCGCACAACCCCACCGGCATGGTCCTCTCCCCCGGGGAACTGGCCGCGATCGCCGCCCTCGCGGTCGAGCACGACCTGCTGGTGATCACCGACGAGGTCTACGAGCACCTGGTGTTCAGCGGCGCCCACCACCCGATCGCCGCCCTCCCGGGGATGCGCGAGCGCACCGTCTCGATCTCCTCGGCCGGCAAGACCTTCTCCTTCACCGGCTGGAAGGTCGGCTGGGTCACCGCCTCCGCGCCGCTCGTCGCCGCCGTCCGCACCGCGAAGCAGTACCTGACCTACGTCAGCGCCGGGCCCTTCCAGTACGCCGTCGCCGACGCCCTGCGGCTGCCCGACGCCTACTTCGACGACTTCCGCGCCGATCTGCTGCGCAAGCGGGACCTGCTCGCCGACGGACTGAGTGCGGCCGGCTTCCGGGTGTTCCGGCCGGAGGGCACCTACTTCATCACCACCGACATCACCCCGCTGGGCGAGAAGGACGGCATCGAGTTCTGCCGCGCCCTGCCCGCGCGCTGCGGCGTGGTGGCGATCCCCAACGCCGTCTTCTACGACGACACCGAGGCCGGTCGGCCGCTCGTCCGCTTCACCTTCTGCAAGCAGGTCGATGTTCTGGAGGAGGCGGTCACCCGACTCGGTCGGCTCTGACCATCAGATGGAATCCCTCGCACGTCCTGACGAATAGTCAATTCGCCTGCCTGGACGGCCTCTTGCCACCGGGCAGGAAATCACCGTGGCCCACTCGGCCCGCCCCGGTCCTTCACGAGCCCTGTGCGCCCGGCGCAGGGAGGACCGGGGCGCGCGAGCCTCGCGAGTAGCGCACGACCAGCGTGCACGGCGCACACACCGGGGTGAGGGGCGCGCGCTGTGCAAAGTCGCACACCGGCTCGATCAGAGCAGGGAAGCCGGGGTGCTCGAAACGGTGAATGCTTGACAAAGTTGGGTAAATCACCGACGGACCCGGCGTATTCATGCTTCTCTGCTGCTGAATCTCCAGCCGGAATCCTTCCTTCCACGGTCGGCCGCGCCCTGGACCGCACAGCCACGAACAGCCTCGCCCTTGCCTAGGCCTACTCGCTGCTGCACGGCGGGCGCGCACGGAGCTGAAACGCGGAGCCGAGCATGCTCACCACACTGCAGACCTCCTACACGGACACCCGCGCCGGTGACCTGGCCTGGTGCCTGGGCGGCGAACCGCTGCCCGCTCTCGCAGTCCGCGACCTGAGACTCGCCGGTGCCGGGCGCCCCGGTCCGCCCGGCAGCCTCCAGCTGCGACTGCTGGGCGCCTCCCACCAGGTGGTGATCGCCGCCGGGCCGGGCAGGTGCCTGGAGACCGTCGCCTGCCTGCCCGGCCGCCGGACCCCGCTGCCGGCCCGGGTGGCCAAGCAGGTGGACGGCTGGGAGTACGAGTTCGCGGCCCGGATCGAGGCGCTGCCGCCGCACGACTTCGCCGCCCGCGCCCAGGAGTTGCTGGCCCTGGTCGAGGGCCATCCGCGCGGCCTGGCCGGCGTCTTCCCCGGCGACCCGAGCGCCTTCACCGCGCTGGTCACCCAGGGCGGCGCGGACCGGCTGCTCTGGCGCACCTGGCACGCCTACCCGCAGGAGGGCCAGCTGGTCTGTACGCGGTCCTCGCTGGTGGTGTCCCGGTGACCGCGGCCGCCGGTCCCGATGGCGCCATAGGTCCGCACATCGGCCTTCATTCGTACGCAGGAACGATTCGTCAACCTGCCGTATCGCACTGTCCGTCGAATGGACGCAGCCATCCGTACCGAACGTCGCCTAGCGTTTGTTCGTGATCAACCATCCGGCCGGTCCACCCGCACAGCCGGGACTCGACCTCGACAACGGCAGCCCACCCCGGCCCGGGCGGAGCCTGACCCCTCTGCCCACCCGCCGCAGGGCCCGGCTGCGCGCCCACCCCGCGCTCGCCCGGCTCGCCGTGCTGCTGGCCGCGTTCGTCTGCGCGGCCTGCGGCCTCGTCTACGAGCTCGAACTCGTCGCGCTCGGCAGCTATCTGCTCGGGGACTCGGTCACCCAAACCTCCGTCGTGCTCTCCGTCATGGTGTTCGCGATGGGCCTGGGCTCACTGCTCGCCAAGCGGTTCACCCGCCGCCCGGCCACCGCCTTCGCCCTGGTCGAGTGCGCGCTCGCGCTCACCGGCGGGCTCTCCGTCCTCGCCCTGTACTCCTGCTGGGCCTGGATCGGCCGGTACCAGGCCGCGATGATCGGGCTGACCTGCCTGATCGGCGTCCTCATCGGCGCCGAGATCCCGCTGCTGATGACGCTCGTCCAACGGATCCGCCGGGAGGACGCCGGGCGGGCCGCGGCCGACCTCTTCGCCGCCGACTACGTGGGCGCGCTGATCGGCGGCCTCGCCTTCCCGTTCCTGATCCTGCCCCTCTTCGGACCGGGCACCGGCGCCCTGGTCACCGGCGCCGTCAACGCCGTCGCCGGGGCCGCCGTGGTGCTCTGGCTGTTCCGCGAGGAGCCCGCGCCGCGCACCCGGCTGCTGCTCTGGGGCGGCTGCGCCCTCGTCCTGGCCCTGCTCGCCGCGGCCGCCGCCTGGTCCGGCGCGATCGAGCGCGCCGCCCGGCAGGCCCTGTACGGCGGGCAGGTCCGCTTCGCCACCCACAGCCGGTACCAGGAGATCGTGCTCACCGGCCCCGCCGAGGGCCCGCTCCGGCTCTACCTGGACGGCCGGCTCGCGGTCTGCGGGCCGGACGAGTACCGGGGCAACGAGGCACTGGTCCACCCCGCGATGGCCGCCGGACCGGACGCCCGGGTGCTGCTGCTCGGCGGCGGCGACGGCCTCGCCCTGCGGGAGGTGCTGCGGCACGGCGGGGTCCGCTCGGTCCTGGTCGTCGACGCCGACCCGGCCCTCGCCCGGCTGGCCCGGACCGATCCCGGCCTGACCGCGCTCTCCGGCCGCTCCCTGGACGACTCCCGGGTCCGGACCGCGGCGGCCGACCCCCTGGAGTGGCTGCGCGGCGTCCGCCCGGGCGAGGGGGCCTTCGACGTGGTGCTCGCCGACCTGCCCAGCCCCGCCGACAGCGGAACGGTGAAGTTCCACTCGCAGGAGTTCTACGGCCTCACCACCCGGCTGCTCGCGCCCGGCGGACGACTCGCCGTCCGGGCCGGCGACGAGCCGAACGCCCTCTGGCAGGTCGAGTCCGGCCTGCGGGCGGCCGGGCTGCGAACCGTCCCGTACGCCGTCCAGGGCGGCCCCGCCACGAGCTGCCGGCCCGGAACGCAGGACAGCCAGGCCTTCCTGCTCGCCGCGGCCGCCCAGCCCCCGCTCACCCTCGCCCCGGACGCCCCGCCGCCCCGCGCGCTCACCACGGACGCCCTGCGGGCCGCCGCCGCCCGCCTCACCGCCCTGCGGCCCGCCCGCCCGCCGGCTGCGCTGACCCTGCTCGGGCCGCACTGACCCCTGCCCGCGCCGCACCGGCCCTGCTCCGGCCGTGCCGACCGGCGGGCCGGGCCCGGAGCGGACAGAAGCGGGCGGGCGGGGGCCACAAGCGGTCGGTGGCGGGCCCGGGTACGCCCGCTCGGAGACGTCCGGACGGCAGGTAGGGGCCACCACGGGGACCACCGGGGGTTCGGTCGGTAGGCTCCGTGACATGGAGCATGAGGTTGTCGTCCCGATGCCGGCCGAGCTGGTCCGGCAGGCCCTGCAGGATCCGGCTCTGCTGGCCCGTTGCGTGCCCGGGCTGAGCACCGAGCCGGCCGCCGTCGGCAGCGGCCCCGCCGACGAGATCGGCGGGCGGCTGAAGCTGCGGATCGGCACCTCCACCATCACCTACAAGGGCGTGCTGTCGCTGATCGAGGGGCGCGAGGGCGTCCTCACCGTGTTCGCCGAGGGCGAGGAGGTGCGCGGCAGCGGCGAGGCCACCGCCACCCTACGGGTCAGCACCACCGACGGCGCCGGGGCCGGTACCGCGGTGATCCGCTTCACCGGCGATCTGAGCGCCACCGGCCGGCTCACCGAGTTCGACGGGGAGACCCTCGACACCACCGGCCGCCGCCTGCTCGACCGGTTCGCCACCGCCCTCGCCTCCCCGGAGGCGGAGGTGGAGACCGAGACCGAGACCGAGACCGAGGCGGCCGCAGAGGTGGAGCCCGCGGTGGAGACCGTGACGGGGGAGGCTCCGGCGGCCGACGCCGAGGCGGACACCGAAGAGGACGCGGACACCGCCGAGGACGCCGACCCCGAGGCGGACACCGCCGAGGACGCCGACCCCGAGGCGGACACCGCCGAGGACGCCGACCCCGAGGCGGACACCGCCACCGTGCTCTTCCTGGACGACCACCAGGACAACCCCGGCGACGACCTCGACGACGACCTCTCCGACCTGATCGCCTTCTCCGACGCCGACGCCGAGCGCTTCGGCCTCCCCACCGGCGGTGACCACGGCGAGGACGACCGCGAGGAGGCCGCCGACGTGGACGGCCCCGCCGCCGAGGCCGGGGACGGAGCCGGCACCGAACTCCCCGCCGACCTGCCCTTCGGCTACGAGCAGGAGCCGGTGCTCAGCGGCCCGGTCCGCCGCAGCATCGTCGGCCGCTCCGCCGAGGAGGTCGACCACGCCCCGCCGCGCGGCCCCTACGCCCCCGCCCTGCCGGCCCGCAGCGCGCGGGCCCGGGCGGCGTCCCGCTGGGGCGGCGAGGCGGGCGGCATCGTGGTGCCGGGGCCGGGCGGCCGCAGCGCGGTGCCGTGGATGATCGGCGGCGGCGTGGCACTGATCGGCGGCGCGGTGGTCCTGGTCAGGGCCCTGCGCCGACGCTAGGAAGTCCGCCACCCCCTAGACTGAACGCTCATGAGCAACGACCGCGACGCCCTGCTGGCACAGATCAAGGACAAGGCCGTCGTGCACGGCAAGGTCACCCTTTCCTCCGGCAAGGAGGCCGACTACTACGTCGACCTGCGCCGGATCACGCTGGACGGCCAGGCCGCCCCGCTGGTCGGCCGGGTGATGCTGGACGCGACCGCCCACCTGGAGTACGACGCCGTCGGCGGCCTGACCCTCGGTGCCGACCCGGTGGCCGCCGCGATGCTGCACGCCGCCGCCGCGCGCGGCCGCGAGCTGGACGCCTTCGTGGTCCGCAAGGCGGGCAAGGCGCACGGCCTGCAGCGCCGGATCGAGGGCCCGGAGGTCAAGGGCCGCCGGGTGCTGGCCGTCGAGGACACCTCCACCACCGGTGGCTCGGTGCTGACCGCCGTCGAGGCGCTGCGCGAGGCGGGTGCCGAGGTGGTCGGCGTCGCGGTGATCGTGGAGCGCGGTGGCGCCGCCGCGGTCGAGGCGACGGGCCTGCCGTACGTGACCGCGTACGACCTGGACGACCTGGGCCTCTGACCCGCTCGGGCCGGTAGGACCGCAGAACGGCCGGGGCCGGGTCCTGTTTCACGTGAAACAGGACC